>SZOV01000002.1 GCA_030263375.1 Deltaproteobacteria bacterium PRO3 | reverse complement strand
GCTTCACCCCCTTGAGGCCGAGGCGTGCGGCCAGTTGGTCGTTGAGGCCGCGCTCGGTCGCGTCGAGGTTGGTATGGAAGGAGACGACGTTCACCCCCATCTGGGCGGCGAGCCGCGCGCAGCGCGAGACGGGCGTGCGGTCGTCGAGGCGCTTGAGCGGCTTGAAGAAGAGCGGGTGGTGGGTGACCAGTAGGTTGCAGTCGTGCTCCACCGCCTCCCAGAGCGCCGCCTCGGTCACGTCGAGGGAGATAAGGACGCCGTGTAGCTCTTCCTGGAGGCTGCCGACTTGGAGCCCGACGGGGTCCCATTCCTCGGCCAGCGAGGCAGGGGCGAGCTTTTCGAGGAAGTCGAAGGCGTCTTGGACGCGAAGCGGTTTTTTCATGGGAGGATTTTTATCGGGAAGCGGCCCGCGAGAGAAGAAAAAAAACCGGCCTCCCTCCGGGAAGGCCGGTTTCGCTCCGCGAAAATGGGTCGAGATTCAGTCTTTGCTGTTGTCCGGATTCATGAAGCGGATGCTGTCCGCGGGAGCGGACATAAATTGGAACGAGTCTTTGGTGTTGGCGCCGTTGACACCTTGCTCGGCGGCCGAATCGGCGCGGAGTTTTTCGTATTCGCGGATCAGGCGGTCGTACTCCGCCTGCAAGGAGGCCTTTTCCGCGTCGCTGCTGGCTTGTCCCATCTTTGCCTTGACGTCGGCGATCTGCTTCTCCAGCTGTTCCATACGGGTCGTTACCGTGCTGTTCGTGCCGAGCGTGGCGGTGGCGTCGACGGCCCTGGCCCGCGAGTATTCTGCGCGGAAGAAGGTTTCCATCAGGTATTTGTTCGCCGTCACCGCGACGTATTGATCTCGTAGGGCGGTGACTTGGTTTTGGTATTCCACCGGATCCATCGTGGCCTGCTTGTCCTTCAGGGCCGTGTATTTCGCCTCGAGATCCTTGTAGGCGACCTCGTTGGCTTTCATCATCTCCTTGGCCGCGACATAATCGGACTCCGTCAGCTTTTGATGGTTCGCGTAGAGCATGGTCTCGGCGGTGACCGGGAGTAACTGCACCTCGATCATCTTGCGAGAGGCGTTGAAGGTGGTGGCCACCACGTAGTCCTTGTTTTCCACCCGGGAGACCGTGAAGCGGGCCGATTCGATCATGCCGTACTCGATCTCGGCCTTCTGAACTGCGGTCAAGGAGGTGGAGGCCGTGACGGCGTCGCGATAGGGTTTCATCGCCGCGGCGATCTCGCCGTCGAGGTCCTTGCCCTCGTACCAGGTGATGCCTCCGGTCATTCCGAAGATGTTGGCGTAGAAGGCGAAGAGCGTCTTCCGCGCCTGCAACATGGTTTGAAGATTGTTGTAGCGAGTTTGGACCTTCGCCCACTCTCCCGCTTGGGCGGCGGTCTGATATTCAACCATCTTCTTCTCGATCTCCACGTTCAGGATTCCGTAGACCCGCTTGTCGGCTTGGACGAAGTAGGTGTGCATCAGCGCCACGTCCTTCGCGGTGTATTGCGCGGGGTTGGCCTGGTAGAGGGAGTGAAAGCCCAAGTCGTTGGAGGTTTTGAAGACGTAATCCCGGGAATTATAAGTGTAGTGGGCGAAGCGAGCGTAGGCGTCGCCCTGACGGTCGCAGATGTCGTTCTCGTTGCCGGTGCCGGAATCCTTGACGTCCAAGCCCGAGCCCGAGCCGCCGCCTGCGGTTGAGACCTTTTCGATGTTGGCCTGCACGTCGGCTTGAGTGGCCTCGCCGCCGCCTTTTTTTCCTCCACAAGCCACCAAGGCGAGAAACACCAAGGCGGGGACGATCGAATTCGCCCAATTTTTTGAGAACCGTGCTTTCATGGAAATCCTCCTGCTGTTGCGATGAATCGAAGGGTGGGGCGAATCCCCGGCAACCCAAGCAGAGGAGATGCAAAAAGAATTCCAATCAAGGAATTGAAAATATAAATAATATTAAACAGTTAAGTGAACTGTTTTAAATGCAGGATTTTCATTTTGATAATTTTCTCAGTTTGAGAGGCCGCGAGGGAGAAGGTACGGGCTCGCCGGGGACATTTAAGAGCGGGGCGCCTTGGTTTTTTCGGGCCTTTCGGGATTGAGTTGGCGGTAGACCGTGCCGACGTTGATATCGAGTTCCTTCGCCACTGCGTAAGGGCTCTCGCCGTTGCGTCGATAGGATTCCAAGATCACCTGTCGTTTGATCGATTCGAGGTCGGCCTTCGGCGCGGCGAGACCCGCGTCCGCGAACTCTGCGGCGCGCGCCTTCAAGCCGTATTTGCGAAGCTTAACGTAGACGGTCGCGACGCCGACGCCCAGATCGGCCGCGGCGCGCTCGCAGTTCATGCCGTTGCGCAGCAGGGCCGAGGCGTAAAGCGACTGCTCGTAGCGCTCCCAGGTCCAGCCGGGGCGGTAGAGGCCGTCCGGCTCGGCGGCGCGGGCGGGCGGCGGCGTCGCGGCCGATGCGGAGCCGGGCTTCGGGGCGGCTTCCGCGGCGGCGCCCTTCTCCTGCAGGCGGCGGCGGAGAAATTCGGGCAGGTCCTGCAGGCGGATCAGGCCGCGCTCGGCGAAGGCGGCGGCGGCGCGCAGGAAATTCTCCAGCTCGCGCACGTTGCCCGGCCAAGGGTAGGCGGCCATCGCCATCATCAGCTCCTTGGACAAGCGCGGCGTCTTCCCTGCGTTCAGCTCTTGCCCGGCGCGCTCCAGAAAATGCTCGGCGAGCAGGAAGAGATCCTCCTTGCGCTCCCGCAGTGCTGGCAGGTTCAAGACCATCTGCGCGACGCGGTAGAAGAGGTCCTCGCGGAATTTCCCCTCCTTCACCCAGCCCTCGAGATGCCGGTGGGTGGCGGCGACGATGCGGATGTCGAGCGTCAGGACCTTGGTGTCGCCCAGCCGGACGATCTCGCGCTCCTGCAGGGCGCGCAGCAGCTTGGCCTGGGTGTTGAGCGGCAGCTCGGCGATCTCGTCCAGGAAGAGCGTCCCGCCGTTCGCCTCTTCCAACAAGCCGCGCTTGTCGCGCGTCGCGCCGGTGAAGGCGCCCGCCTTGTAGCCGAACAGCTCGCTCTCCATCAAATTTTCCGGGATGGCGCCGCAGTTCACCGCCACGAAGGGGCCCTTGCGGCGGCGCGAGTGCTCGTGCAGCGAGCGGGCGATCAGCTCCTTGCCGCTGCCGGTCTCGCCGAGGATCAAGACGCTCAGGTTGGTGTCGCTCACCCGGTCGAGCAGCTGGAGGATTTCGACGATGGCGCGGCTTTTGCCCAGGATCCTCGCGTAGGGGTTCTTCACCTTCGAGCGCAGGTCGGTGTTTTGCAGCCGGGCGTTGAGGGTCTTCAGCTGCTCTAAGTAGCGCAGGTTTTGCAGGGCCAGCCCCGCCTGGTCGCCGTAGGCCTCGAGCAGCTCCAGCGTCTCCGGGGAGAAGAGGCCTGTCTTGTAGCGGTGCGTGAGGTACAGCAGGCCGATCACCTTTTGGTGGGCGCGGATCGGGACGCAGGCGATCGAGCGCAGGTGCAGCGCGACCACCGATTGAAATTGATTGAATCCCGAATCCACTTGCGCGTCGGCGGTGACCACCGAGGCGCCGCCGGTCAGGACCTTGCGCGCGATCTGCTGGCTGATCTCGATCTGTTCGGCGTCGACCTCGGTGTTGAAGGCGTCGCGCACGGCCAGGGCCCCGCCGTCCTCCTCGACCAAGAGCAGCGCGGTCTCGGCGTCGCAGAGCTCGGCGGCGTGTTGCAGGATCTTTTGGAAGAGGAAGCGCGGGTCGTGCTCGGTCAGCAGGGCGCGATTGATGCGCAGGATATTGGCCAGGGCGCCGCCGGCGCCGGACGGCGAAGGCGCAGTCATCGCCGTCGCCTCGCCGCGGCTCGCCGCCGCCCGCGGCGCGGGCCCTCGGCCTTGGCGCAGCTCCTCGGGCGCCTGCGCGAGCAGGTCCGCCAACGCCTTCTTTTCCTCCTCGGTCTCGGCCAGGTAGATCAGTTTCGGCGATAGCTCGCGGAAAGCGGCGAAATCCTCCTCCGCCAGGGCCAGGGTGGCGAGTGCGGCGATGGGGTAGAAGCGGAAGGGCTTGAGGTTGGGGTCTTCCTCCGAACGGTTCTGCGCCTCGGTGTAGGCGGCCCGCGCCTTGGCGAAGTCCCCCTGCTTGCGATAGACCTCGCCCAGCTCGAGGGTGGCCCGCGCCATCAGGCTGCGGGTGTGCGAGGAGGGATGGATCTTGCCGACCAGACGCTTGGAGAGCTCGAGGTCGTGGATCGCCTCGTCGAGGCGGTCGAGCTCGCTGAGCAGGACGCCTCGGTTTTGGGCGACCGTCGCGGCGCTCATGTAGTCCCGCGAATATTCCGCGAGCGAGAGGCTGCGCTGATAGTAGTCGAGGGACTCCAGCGGGCGCTGCTGTTGGGAGCGCACGTTGCCCAGGCCGTTGTAGGCGCGGATCAGATATTCCCAATGCCGCTCGCCGCGCGCCAGCTCCGCGACGCGCAGGTAGGCGTCGGCCGCGGCGGCGACGTTCTTGTCCTTCAGATAGGCCTCGCCCAGGTTGTAGCCGACCTTCATGCGGAAGGAGGGGTTGGCGTGGGTGGCGAAGAAGTCGAGGTCGGCCTCGAGCTGCCGGATCCCCTCGGAGACGCGGCCGGCGGCGAGATAGGCGTTGGCCAACTCGTTGTTGGTCACGCGCCGCCGTTCCTTGGGATCGAGCGCGGCGGCGCGGGCCGCGGTGTCCTCGAAGACGGCGATGGCCTCGGCGAGGCGGCCCTCCTGCAGGTCGAGAAAGGCGATGAAGTTTCTCAGGCGCAGCTCCAGCACGGCCGAGGGCTGTTCGCACTCCCGCAGCAGGGAGAGCCCGGAGGCGAAGTCCGCCCGCGCCTCCTGGTAACGGAGCTGCTTGGTGTAGATCCAGCCGCGGGCCTCGAGGAGGCGCGCGCGCTCGAGCAGGCGTCCGGGGCGCTCGAAGACCGCCTCCAAATCCCCCTCCAGCTTGGCGAGCAGGGCCAGGGCCGCGTCGAACTTCCCCTGCAGCGCCAGGGCCTCGGCGCGCCGCAGCTCGAGGCGCCAGTGTTGTCGGGGATCCGCGCCGAGCTCGCCCTCGAGGGCGTGGGCCAGGGCGCCTTCGGTGAGCTCGAGGCGGGAGAGGTCGGGCCCGGCCTCCTCGAAGACGGCGAGCCGCCACTTGCCGGAGCTGTCGACGATCAAGGGGTCCTTTAGGAGGGAATGCAGCGCCTCGCGCAGCGGGCCGGGATAGCCGCGGCTCCACTGGTGCAGGCCCTGCAAGAGGGGTGCGGGGATCTTCGGATTGCGAGTGACCTCGCGCAGGTAGGCCTCGGTCTCGTCCGCGTTCAGGGGACGCAGGCGCAGGCGTTCCGGCCGCCGGGCGCCGAAGGCCTTTTCGGCCTCCGCCTCCTGCTCCGGCCTTAAGGCGGCGACGAGGGAGGTCTGGGCCAAAAGCTTGTCGAGCGCCCCCGTCTCGCGGTGGGCGGCGAAGGCCTCGGCGCCGAGGAAGCTGACCGCCGGGCGGCGTCGCGCCGCCTCGCCGGGGGCGACCACCTCGATCTCGCGCAGCTCCGCGTCGTATTTCAGCTCGGTGAGCAGGGCGCTCTTGCCCAGACCTTTCTCGCCCGTCACCAGCAGGACCCGGTTCTCATCGGCCCGCGGCAAGCCCTCCAGGAAGGCCTTCGCCCGTTCGAGGATCTCCTCGCGGCCGATAAAATGGTCGGGGAGGTGCTTGGGCGGCGCGGCGCCCAGGGGGATCTCGCCCTGCGTTTCGAGGAAGCGGAGCCCGTCCTCGGCGGAGGCGAGGCGTTGCCGGGGATTCTTCGCGAGCATGCGGTCGAGCAGGGCGCTCCAGACCGGGTCGACCTCTTTGCGCAGGGCCGTCGCGGGGGGCGGAAAGAAATGCAGGTGCGCGCGCAGCGTCGCGAAGACGTTTTTCTGCAGGAAGGGATTGGCGCCGGTGAGCAGCGCGTAGAAGACGACCGCGAGCGAGTAGAGGTCGCTGCGCGCGTCACTGGGCTCTTTCAGGATCTTCTCGGGGGCCATGTAAGGCGGCGTCCCGCCGGTGCCGGCGAGGCTGGGGTGGGAGATCCCGAAGTCGATGATTTTGAGCTGGGGGGCCTCTCGGCCGGCGCCGGTGACGAGGAGGTTTTCGGGCTTGAGGTCCCCGTGCAGCACGTCCTGGGCGTGGAGATAGGCCAGGCCCTGCAGGGCCTGGACGAAGAGCTCGCGCATCTGCGCCGGCATCGCCTCGGCTGCGAAGCGGTCGAGACTGCGGCCGGCGATCAGCTCCTGCGTGAAATAAAAGCGGCGCAGCGCCGTGTCGTAGCCGAAGTCGAAGATGCGGACGATGTTGGGATGCTGGAGGCCCTTCAGCAGACTGAATTCGAACTTGAAGGTCGCGATGCGCTCGTCGTCGGCCAGCCCCTCGACCTCGTGGCGCAGCAGCTTCAGCGCGGCCCGCCCCTCCGGCCCCTCCACCTCGAAGATCTCCCCGGTCGCCCCGGAGCCCAGGGTGGAGAGGACGCGGTAATGTCCGTCGATGAGTGCGGGCGCGGGCATCATAAATTAGGAGTGTAGGCGTCCCGGGAGAAAAGCCAAGCGGATTATTATTGAAAAAGATTAGAATCTAAAAATTAGAATAATTATTATCAAAAATAGATGTAAATGAGATGTCCGGCATCCCTCGCTCCGGGTGGCCCCGGTTCCATTTTATTTCCATGAAGTAAATTAATTAAATAAATTCAATATATTAAACACGAAATGGAATCGGGGGGCCGGGGCTTTTTTCCTTTGGCACTCCCCTTGCTTGATAAGCGGCAAGGCTATCCGGGAAGGACGATCGCAGGATCGACGACCCGGGGACACACAAACTAAAGGTTCCGCGAGGATCCAAACAAGGAGGAGGGTTTCATGAAGGCTGGATGGGTAAAGAAGATTTCGATGGCGCTGATGTTGGCTCTGACCCTGGGGACGGTCGCCTGCGGTTCGGGGCAGGGCTCCGACGAGGGCGAGGTTTTGGAGAATTCCTTGAACGGCGAGAACGCCGGCGCCCGCGAGGAGGGCTCGGTCGAGTTCTTCGACGACGGCGGCAGCATCACGCGCACCGACGATTTCGTGTCGGTCAACACCGGCGACGGCGGCAGCTTCGTGTGCGAGAACGGCGAGTGTAATTTGTTCTAAGGCTTTCTAAACGCGCTGAAAGGCCGAAACGAGGACGGGAACCGTCCTCGTTTTTTTTTGCGTCCGCCCTAACGGGCCGGAGCGGGGACAAGCGCGAACGGCCCCTACGGCGGTCGCGACGAAACCCTATTCCCAAAAATTGTCATGTATCCCCTGGGGGGCGGACAGTGTGAATAGAAAGCGGTGGCGCTTCTAAAAGATGACTATGAAAAATAAATGGAATAACAAATTCAATAATAAATTATTATTAAAAAAAGATCTAAATTTAATACCTAAATTTTGGCATAGCGCCTATTTGGAATCGTCAAGATCATTTTTTAAAAAATTTTTTAATAAATTCAATTAATTATAAATTTATTTTATTTTATCGAAAATAATAACAGGTTTGGCATCCAGCTTGCTTTAGTATCTGGTCAGAGGATGCACAAGGGCCGGAAGCGAAAGCGAAAGGCCGATAGGGGACGGGACGAGAGAAGGAGAGAGCTCGAGTCCCGGCACTGAAATGAAAGAATTAAAAGGCCGCGTTCATAAGATTTCTGTCGAGGTGTATGGAGTGCCCCTTGATCGATTTCGGAGGACGCGGCCTTTTATTTTGGAAAGCCTCGGGATTCCCTGCATAATCGGGGACTGCGGCGGTTTTCCAAAGGGCGCGCCGGCAACGGCGGTCCAGATCCCTTGGAGTCATCGGACTGTTTCCCTTGTGGATGGGCCCGGATCGTTTCATATTTAGGATAGTCTTTATGATGGGAACCTGGCTGAAAAAATCCTTGGTCGTGTTTTTCCTGGCGCTGCTCTCCGCCTGCGGCGGGGCCTCGCCTCCCTTGGGGATCCCGGCGCCCGTCTCCAGCCTGATGACCCTCGAGGGCCCGGACGGTAGCGGCATCGTGGCGATCTTCGGTGCGCCTGGCGCCGTTCTGCCCGACGCGGTGGTAACGGGGACCAATATCAGCGTCGCCTATCGCCCCAAGCCTTGGGAAGGATTGCTGCTCGGCACCGCTTATGCCCAACAGGGAGTGACACTTCCGCGCAACGTCGTCGCCGCCTCGGACGGCTCCTTTCGCATGCGCGTGCCCGGCAAGACCGGAGACATCATTCGCATCACCCAGACCGTCGACGGCGAGACGAGTCCGGGCACCGACCTGGTCGTCCCGGAGAGCCAGACGGTGGTGACGCCCGGCGGGACCCTTCCCTAAATCTATTTCCTTCGAAATTATCCCTTTGCTCGCTTCAGGCCCTGGGCCAGAATGCCGCGCATGCGTCAGAGAACCTTTGGACGCGGAGGACCGCTCGTCTCGGAGATCGGCCACGGCACCTGGGCCATGGGCGGCCACTGGGGGCCCCGCGACGATGCGGCCGCCTTGGCGGCCTTGCGAGCGGGGCTCGAGAGCGGCATCCATTTCCTCGATACCGCCCACGGCTACGGTCACGGCCATTCGGAGCGCCTGATCGCCCGGGCTCTGCGTGAGACCGGGGCCCGGCCCTTCGTCGCCACCAAGTGTCCGCCGAAGAACCTCGCCTGGCCGCCCAAGCCGGGCGTCCCCGTTCAGGAGGTCTTTCCCGGCCGCCACTTGATCGAGGTGACCGAGTACTCGCTGAAAAATCTCGGCACGGAATGCCTCGACCTGCAGCAGCTCCACGTCTGGGAAGACGCCTGGCTCACGCAGGGGGATTGGCTGGAGGCGGTGCGGCTCCTCAAGGCGCAGGGCAAGATCCGGCGCTTCGGCGTCTCCCTCAACGACCATCAGCCGGAGAACGGGCTGAAGCTAGTCGCCAGCGGCCTGATCGATTCGGTGCAGGTGATCTACAACCTCTTCGACCAGCGGGCGCGGGAGCGCCTCTTTCCGCTGTGTCGGGAGAAGGGCGTCGCGGTGATCGTGCGCGTCCCGCTCGACGAGGGCGGCCTGAGCGGCGCGCTGACGCCGCAGACGCGTTTTCCGAAGGGGGACTGGCGGGCGCACTATTTCCAGGGAGATCGTTTGCGCGAGACCTGCGAGCGGGCCGCGGCCTTCGAGTTCCTGCGGCGGCCGCCCTTCACGAGCCTGGCCCAGGCCGCGCTCAAGTTCTGCCTGATGGAGCCCGCCGTCTCGACCGTGGTCGTCGGGATGCGGAGCCTCGAGCACGTCCGGGCCAACGTCGAAGTCTCGGATTTTGAAGGTTTTTCGGAAGAGGAACTGAAAAAGGCCTATACCTTTTCCTGGCCGAGGAATTATTATCCTCATTACGGCTAGGTCATTCCGGGCAAGGCGCAAAACAGGGCAACTTCTGGGTAGGAACGCCGATCTTTTCTCATCGGCACGGCGGTTTTTGCGCTGGGAAGGCTTCTCACTTTCTCACGCATGGGGCGCCCCGGAGCGATCCGGGGCGTTCTTTTTTTCCCTCCTTTGTTTTGATCTCGTTACGTTTGTGTTTTTGCCCGATCCCCCGAGCCCCGGGCTATACCCTCTTCACTCTTTTCTCCCGGCCTCAAGCCGGCCGGGAGAAAGGTCGAAGAGGCCCTGATATATAGGCTTCAAGGGGAGGGCCTCTTCGAAACCCGTTCCGAGGGTATAGCCCGGGGCTCGGGGGATCTCCCGCTGTAAAAATTTGATTCTAAGATTTTCGGAAAAAGAAGCGCCCGAATCCCTAATTTTTTTATTTTTTTGGCAGGGCGGGGAAGGCTTCGTCTGGGTCTTCGGCGTGCTTGGGATACAAAAAGGCCGGGCGGTGTTGGGAAGGATTTTGCGGGCTTTCCCAGACTCGTTCGTAGAGAGCGGCGTCGTCTTCTCGGCGGATTTTTTTTCGAAAATCTTGCCAACAATCCTCTCGGATCAAAATATAGCTCGGCGTGGCGAGGCGAAGGATCCTTTCGCTCTCCCAATTGCATTCTTCGGACAGCCGGTAATGTAATTCGTCCGGCGTGACGCCGTAGGCCAGGCGCCAGATGCGCGTCTTGTCCCAGTGGCGCTCGGGTTCGTAGGGGAAGGCCTCGCGCATCCAGCGGTACTTGTAATAGAAGACCAGGCCCTTGTGCGCGATCAACATCGGGATGTCTCTTCCGGCTAACTCCTCGCTGACTTGCCGGTAGGCCTCGAAGTCGGGGTCGAGGGACTTCGGGTGCGCGGCCTCGAGGCGCGGACCGGCCAGCGCGCCCGGCACCCAGGCCAGGAGGGCCAGGGCGGCGAACTGCCATTTTTTCCAGGGCGGTGCCGCCTCCGTCGACAGGAATACCAGACAGGCCATCAGGCCCAGCGCGGGGAGCAGGATCGCATAACGCTCGCCCCCCCCGAAGACCTCCGCGCCGCCGAAGGGGAAGAAGGCGGGGAGCCATAGGGCAAATAATGGGAGCAAGACGATTCGGCGCCCGGCTTGGCGTTTCCATAGGCGCCACGCGAGTCCCAGGGTCAAGATCGGGACGAGGATCAGCTCCGCCTTCACGGCGAGCGGGAGCTGGGCCCGGGAGAGCAGGCTGAAATAGCCCGCGCGCGGGGCCTCCCAGGCGAGGCGCTCCAGGTCCAAGAGACGAAAGCGATCGGGCAAGAGGAAGAGCGCCGCCAGGCCCAACAGCGAGATCGCGGCGAGTCCCAACCAGAAAGCTCGGCCCAGGCGGAGGCGCCTTTGGGTTTGGACGGCGAGCGCCGCGAGGCCGAAGAGCCCCGCCAAGGGGACCGCGCCGCGGTGGAGGAGACAGGCCAGGGGCAGGGCGGACCAGGCCCATCCCGAATGCCTTCGCTCCGCGTTCAGCGGCCAGGGCCAAAAGGGCAGCAGCAGGAGCGCGGCGAAGAATTTCGGGAACTCGGTCGCGACGAACAAGAGCGAGGGCGAGAGGCCAAGGTACAGCAGCAGTAGGGCGGCCGGAAAGGCGAGGTTGGGATTCCACCACCGCGCCAGGGCGAGCATGCCTAAGCAAAAGAGGAAGAGGGAGGCGGTCTGCCAAAGCCGCAAGGCGCCCTCCGAGCTTAGGCCCGTTTTTCTTAACGAGCCCGTCAGGCGGTGAATCGGCGAGGAGTCGGGAATCTTGACCGCGCCGGTCTTCGCGAAATACTCGGACTGCAGGGCGTAGTAATAGGCGTCCGCGCCGCGCAGCAGGTTTTCTTGGGCAAGGCGCCGGGCCAAGGCCAGCGAGGCCCCCGCCGCGGAGAGGCACAAGATCGCGACGATGAGGATCCGCTGCGACTTCATTCGCGTTACGAACGGCTCGACCAGCAGGCCTGCGTCTCGTCGGTGGGCAGAAAGAGATCGGTCAGGACGGAGGAGCTGAGATAAACGGGATTGAGTTCTTGCAGGATCGGATCGAGATTTTTAACCAAGGCCTCGAAGCCGGCGCCCTCGACCTGGGACTTCTTGTAGGCGTCGGTGCCGTTCCATTTCGTCGCGCCCAGGACCCAGAGGAGGTTTTGATTGCGGTTGGCGGGCCCCTGTTTCTTCGCCCAGAGGAAGGCGAAGAGCTTCTGCTTCTCCTCGGGAGTCAGCGAACGATAGGGCTTGGCCTCCACCTCGCTTTGGAAGATCTGCACCCGCGGTTCGCCCGAGCTTGCCTCTTGCAAGTACTCCGATTTTTGCAAGGCGCTGACGTATTTTTTTCCGAAGATCCTGAGCTTGTCCCCCTTCGGCTCCCAGTTGCCCTCCAGGATCCCCGCGTTGATGCTGGTCGGCTTCGTGGCGCTGTCCGCTTTTCCGTAGTTGAAGTCCTTGTAGACGACGAAGGTCCCGTTGTCGCGCAGGCGGATCCGGGCGTTGTCGCAGCGGGCGCCGAGGGAGAACTCGAGATCGTAGTCCTCCGGCAGCTTACCCGCAATGGGCTGGTGGAGGATGGAGGCGTAGGACCGGTTGACCATGGCCTGGAAGGTCGCGGGCGCCTGGGTCCGCGGCAGCTCCACCTGCGGCAGCATGAGCCTGCCTTGGTCGCTGATCAGGCGCAGCTCGGAAATCAGGACGTCCTTGTAGGCCTTGCCGGGGGCGATGGCCTTGATCGTCAGCCGCAGCTTGCTGACGGCGGGCAGGTTTTTCGGAAAGGCGATCTCCTGGGCGCCCATCCGGTCGGCGAGTTGGATGCGGAAAGGGACCATGCCGTCCGCCTGCAGCTCGGCCTCGAGGACGCGGCCGTTCGCCTTGAAGTGTTCGGCGGAGCGCTGATAGCCGTTCCAGACCATCATCCCGGCGATCGTTTGCGGATTCTTGAAATTCAGCGTGAAGGACTCCTCCTTGCCGTCGTTTTTCTTTCCGTCCGTGGACCAGGCGATGTCGTAGGCCGAGTCGAAGAGGTGGGCGGGGTGATAAGCCGAGACGGGCTCGAGGATCGAGGTCGCCGAGACCTCGGCGGGAATCAAGGCGGGAAGCTCGGGGCGTATCGGCGCGGCCTCTCCCTTCAGGATCGCTTGGGGGTCCGACACCGCCGGGTAAAGCAGGAGCTTGCGAATCGGGAGGGCCTTGCGGTCCGCCTCGAAGGGCGCCTCGACCTTGAGGAAGAGCGACTTGATTTCGATCTCCGACCCTCCGCTCAATTGCAGCAGCTGGTTTCCGTCGGCGTCGCTCGCCACTTGGCCGCGGGCCTGCGCCGCGCTGGTGTTCCCGTTGATGTAGACGCGCAGCTCGGAGTTGGCCTTGGGGTTCTTGCCGGCGCTCAGGATCATCAGATATCCCGCCCGGATCGGCTGCTCGAATTGCAGGTAAATGCCCTCGTCGGCGCCGGCGTCCGCGGCCCCGGAGACCCAACTGCCCTCGCATTTCGGATCGAGCAGGCAGGTGGCCGGCGCGGATCCCGGCGCGCTGCTGGTGACGGCGGCGGCGAGCAGTCGCGAAGCGGGCTGGGCGGAGGCGTCGAGGGGTAACAAGGCGACGCCTAAGGCGAGGATGGACGCGAGTTTCATGAGGCCTCCTGGAGCGAGTATTGGCACTTCGAAAAATTTCGGAACAAGGTTTCGGTGCGCAGGGGCCGGCCCGCGGCGTCCGCGACCTCGCGCAGGATGAGGTTGCGGCGGTACAGGCCTTCGGGCGTCTGGACGAAGCCGTGCTCCGCCTCGCATACCCGGAATCGGCTCGCGGGCTCGGCGTCGGCGAGCAGGCGGGCGACCAGCTCGTCTTGGGTCAGGCTCAGGCGGAATTGGTAGCATCGCGCGCCTTCGTTGGCGAAGCGCAGGTCCTTGAAGTTGTAGACGATGCTCGCGCCCGTGCCGAAGGGCACCCGACGACCATCGTCGGGGAAGAGGTCGAGGCTGTGATGGTGGCGCTCGACGATCTTGAGCTCGGAGTGCAGGGCCAGCCAGAAAAGGGCGTTGGCCAGCTGGCAGAGGCCGCCTCCAATGCCGCGCGCCGGACGGCCGCGTTGCAGGACAAGGCCCTCCACGTAGCCGCGGGCCGCGCTGGGCGGGCCCACCAGCCGCCACAGGGAAAAGATTTTGCCGGGCTTAAGCAGGACGCCGTCGAGGCGGGCGATGGCCAACTCGAGGTTGCGGCGCTTGTTCTCGAAAAGAACCGGGTCCACGCCGGCGAGACGCCGGCGGAGGGGGAGGCGGTGCTCCAGGATCGCGACGGGAAGGTCGCGATCGGCGCGTTCGACGGCGAAGCTCCCGCTGCGCAGCGCGTTTCGGCAGGCCCGAAGCCGGCGCCGCCAGGCGAAGGCGAACCAGTTGCGGGCGGCTTCAAGGTTGCTTCGCATCGTGGGCCTCAACGATCGGGTAACGGTTGGCGTTGGGGAGTTGAAAGTGCCACCACTCGCTGGCCAGCGGCCTGAGGCCGACCTGCGCCATCAGCTCGAAGAGCAGGTCGCGGTTGGAGCAGGCGGAAAGCCGCTCCGGCTTGCAGTGGGCCTTCGCGGCCGCCACGGGCGTGAAGTCGTCGAAGGCTGTCGGCATTTCGACGGGCGTCCCGTCGGCCTTGGCCAGGCTCACGTCCACGGCGACGCCGCGGTTGTGGTTGGAGCCGGTCTTGGGATCGGCGACGTAGCGCGGGTCGGGCACGAGGGCCCACATCGCGCGCTGCACGGCGAGGGGGCGCCAGCAGTCCCACAGCACCAGCTTCAGCCCCTTCGCCTCCAGGAGGGGGGCGAGTCGGTTCAGCTTGGCCGCCAGGTCGGGATGCACCCAGCAGCGGTCGAGGCCGAAGTCGCGGTAGACGTTCTTTTTGAGGAAATTGACCTCGGTGGCGTAGCGAAGGTCGAGTTGGAAGGCGGGTCCCTCCAGCGGGACCAGGGAAGGCTTGGGTTTCGCCGCGCCGGGAGACGCAGCTAGGCAGCAGGTGGCGAGCAGAAAGTAAATCCAAAACCTTTTTCCCATGCCCGCCGCCTTTATAAAAAAGTAGGGGCTCAACACCTTGAGCCCCTACGAGGAAAAATCATCTTGAAATTAAAACTCGATGAACAAGGTCGAGCGCACCGCGTAGGCCGGCGAGGCCCCGTCGAACTGGATGGCGTTGATCGGGTTGCCGTCGAGGACCCCGTTGGCGAAGTCGTCGTTCTTGATGTCGAAGACGCCGCCGGGGAGGAAGATGCCGCCGGTGATGTTCCAGATCAGGTGGTCGAAGAACTTCGCCTCGAGGATGATGTCGGTCTCGAGCCCGTACCAGCGGCTGTTGTTGACGACGCGGGGCAGGCCGGCGATGCCGGTGATCTCGGCGAAGTCGATGTCGAAGACTCGCGAGGGCGCCCAGGCGGTCAGCAAGTGGATACCCGCCTTGAAGTACTGGGCCTGCGGGATGGCGTTGGAGATGTCGAAGGTGTGCAGGTAGGTGCCGCCGACGTAGATCGCGTTGTTGACGCGGTTGGAGGTGATCGGCTTGTTACCGAGCTTGGTCTCGCCGTTGACCTGGATCGCGGGCGAGGTGCCGAGCGGCATGTTGAAGAGCATCAGCGCGACCTCGTAGTCGGGCCTAAAGCCGAACTGGGTGATGCGGCTGGAGAGGGGCGAGGAGTCGCCCGTCGCGAGGCCCGCGATAAACTTCCACTCGCCGCCGAAATCGTACTTGCCGCCGGCCTCGAGGGCGCCCAAATGGACGCGCAGGTCGTTGCTGCCGTCGAGGCAGACCGGGTTGGGCAGCGGGTTGGTGAAGCCCGCCGGGACCGAGATGGCGTTGATGCAGACGTCGGTGCCGATCTCGCCGCCCAGAAAGACGTACTCGGCCGCGACGCGGTAGGGGCCCTTCTCGTACTTGCCGTAGAGGTCGAAGAAGAAGGCGCGGGTGTTGCCGTCGATGGCGCCCGGCACGGCGTTGCCGTTGGCGTCGAAGGCGATGCCTTCGCGCTTGCCGGTGCCGTCGCGCAGCCGCACGCCCGAGTAGGTGCCGATCTCCCAATCCTGGCGCTTGTAGACCAGGGCCGCGGTCAGCTGGTAGGTGCCGTTGCTGACCGTGCCGATTTGGTCTTCCAGCAGGCCGATCGTCGGGTCTTGCTGGTCGTTGAAGACGAAGTCGGCCAGGAAGGCGAAGGCCAGGCTGCTGGAATCGGCGAAGTCGTACTTGCCCAGGTAGAGGAAGCGATCGAAGGTGTCGCCGAACTTGGCGTACATCCCGTTGCCGTCGTTTTGGAAGATGCCTAAGCCCCAATTGCTGGGCTGGCGGCCGACGCGGAATTTGCCGATGGGCGTGAGGATGTCGACATAGAGCCGGCGCACGTTGAGGCTGCCGCCCCCGCCGGTGACAATGTCGCCGGCGTCGGGACCGGTGACGCCGAAAGCGCCCGCGCCGCCCGGCAGCGTGATGGTGCCGGTGACGGGGTTGAAGACGGTCAGCTCCGTGACGTCGTTGGTGCCGAAGATGACGTCGTCGAGCATGTCGATCTGCGAGTGTATCGAGATGTTGTCGTTGATCTTGAGGACGGGCTCGATGCGGAAGCGCTGTTGCCCGAAGAGGATGTTGCCGAAGCGGTCGTTGCCGAGCTGCTTGCCCTGCGCGATGTTGGAGGGCGTCTGGGTGTCGAGATCCAGGGACCAGTCGACGAAGAGGCGGTAATAACCGTGGGCCGAGAAGCTGAGGGCCTGGGCCCGGCCGGCGAAAGCGGCGGCGATGACGCAGGCTCCGAGAAGGGCCAATAGACGGGTGCGGGCGCGTTTCATGATTTCTCCTCCCTTCAACAACAACAGGCGATTGTGCCGCTAAACCGAAGGCTCTTCGGCGAATTCATAGCGGGGAACCGGCGAAAAAAAAATTGGAGTGTGTTAGGAAAAAGCCAGGCGAATCAATGCCTTAACTTCATCCCTAGTCCGAGGGCGACTCTAGCACTTCGGGGAAAAAGGTCAAAAGAAAAAAGGACTTAGCGCAGTCAAAATAAAAGGCCCCGAGGGTGTCCACGCTTAGCGCGCCTTGGTGAATTCCTTCACCAGCGGCGCGTCGAATACGACGTCGACCTTGGGGCCGCCCGCCGCGCTGGCGTCGAAGGCCAGCTTCCCGGCGAGGTGCTTAGCGTCGTCGGCGGTTTTTTGAAGGGCGGTGGGCTCTTGAGTACCGGAATATTGGACTAACTGGTTGTTGAGCACCATCCAGTAGTTGAGCCGTGGCCCGGCGTCGAGTTCCACGGTCAGGCCGGCATCCAATCCCCCCTCCACGCAGCTGAGGGTCGTGCAGGCCAGAATCTTCGCGCCGATGTCGGTCGGAGAAAAAATAAGTTTGCGGATCATCTTAGTGGCGTCAAAAGAATCGGGGCCCTTTACCAGGTAGGCATTGGTCAAGGTGGCGCTTCCTTTGGTGTAGGTGAGGGTTCCCTTCGCGGTGCCGGCCTGAGCGGACGCCGCGGTCGCCACCGTGAGACCCAAGGCCAGAACGAAGTAGGTGTTTCGGATGCGCGATTGAAAGGACATGAAACAATCTCCTTTTATAGATTCCTGGATGAGCCCACAGGTGAGATAAAACAGAGTACGTTTTTTGGCAAAGAAAAGCCGATGGCATTGGTCGGCTGGAAAAAACGAAGGCCCCGTGGGCTTTTCCCACGAGGCCTCGCAAAATAGGAATGGGACCTAGCTTACATCATCCCGCCCATGCCGCCCATGCCGCCGCCGTGGCCGCCGGGGATCTCTTTCTTCTCTTCCGGCTTGTCGGCGATCAGGGCCTCGGTGGTGATCATGAGGGCCGCGATCGAGGCGGCGTTCTGCAGCGCGGAACGCGTCACCTTGGTCGGGTCGATGATGCCGGCCTGGAGGAGGTCTTCGAACTCCTCGCTGGCCGCGTTGAAGCCGAAGGCGTTCTTGCCGGCCTTGATCTTGTCGATCACGACCGCGCCTTCGACGCCCGCATTCTCGGCGATCTGGCGGCAAGGCTCTTCGAGGGCGCGACGGACGATGTTGACGCCCGATTGCTCCTCATCCGAGGCCTTGATCTTCTCGAGGGCCGGGATGCAGCGGATCAGGGCCACGCCGCCGCCGGGCACGATGCCCTCTTCGACGGCCGCGCGGGTCGCGTGCAGGGCGTCCTCGACGCGGGCCTTCTTTTCCTTCATCTCGACCTCGGTGGCCGCGCCGACGTTGATGACGGCGACGCCGCCGACCAGCTTGGCGAGGCGCTCTTGGAGCTTCTCTTTGTCGTAATCGGAGGTGGTTTCTTCGACCTGGGCGCGGATCTGCTTCACGCGGCCTTCGATGTCGGCCTTCTTGCCGGCGCCGTCGACGATGGTGGTGTTGTCCTTGTCGATGACGATGCGCTTGGCCTTGCCCAAGTCGCTGAGCTGCACCTGCTCGAGCTTCAGTCCCAGCTCTTCAGCCAGGCACTTGCCGCCCGTCAGGATGGCGATGTCTTCCAGCATGGCCTTGCGTCGGTCGCCGAAGCCCGGGGCCTTGACGGCCGCGACCTGCAGGGTGCCGCGCAGCTTGTTGACGACCAGCGTGGCCAGGGCCTCGCCCTCGACCTCTTCGGCGATGATCACCAGCGGACGGCCCAGCTTGGCGATCTGCTCGAGGACGGGGAGCAGCTCTTTCATCGAGCTGATCTTCTTTTCATGGATGAGGATGTAGGGGTTTTCCAGCACCGCCTCCATGCGCTCGGGATCGGTGACGAAGTAGGGCGAGAGGTAGCCGCGGTCGAACTGCATGCCCTCGACCACGTCCAGGGTGGTCTCCATGCCCTTGGCCTCTTCGACCGTGATGACGCCTTCCTTACCGACCTTGTCCATCGCCTCGGCGATGATGCCACCGATGGTCTCGTCGTTGTTGGCCGAGATGGTGCCGACTTGGGCGATCTCTTTTCGGTCTTTGGTGGACTTGCTGAGCTTCTTCAGCTCGTCGACGCAGACGGCCACGGCCTTCTCGATGCCGCGCTTCAGCGCCATCGGGTCGAGGCCCGCGGCGACCATCTTGGCGCCTTCGCGGAAGATGGATTGGGCGAGGACGGTCGCGGTGGTCGTGCCGTCGCCGGCGACGTCGCTGGTCTTGCTGGCGACTTCCTTGACCATCTGCGCGCCCATGTTCTCGAACTTGTCTTCCAGCTCGATCTCCTTGGCGACGGAGACGCCGTCCTTGGTGATGGTGGGGCTGCCGAAGGACTTCTCGAGGACGACGTTGCGGCCCTTGGGGCCGAGGGTCACTTTTACCGCGTCGGCCAGGGTGTTGACCCCGGCGAGGATCTTGTTTCGTGCGGCTTCGTCAAAAGCGATAATTTTAGCCATTGTGGAATCTCCTTTATAGGTGGGGCGAA
The DNA here is from genome assembly GCA_030263375.1 of Deltaproteobacteria bacterium PRO3. Lineage (NCBI taxonomy): Bacteria > Deltaproteobacteria > Deltaproteobacteria bacterium PRO3. The sequence goes on along the minus strand of SZOV01000002.1, from coordinate 62,821 downwards.
CACAAGGTTCGTCCCTGCAATTAATTTTTAGAGGACGACCGCCTGGATGTCGCTCTCTTGGAGGATCAGGTAGTCTTCATCGTCGATCTTGATCTCGGTTCCGGAATACTTGCTGAACAACACCTTGTCGCCGACCTTCACCTCGACGGGCACGGTCTTGCCGCTGTCGTCGACCCGGCCGCTGCCGACCGCGACCACCTCGGCCTCTTGGGGCTTTTCCTTGGCGGTGTCGGGAATGATGATGCCGCCCTTGGTCTTCTCGATCTCCTCGAGCCGTTTCACGATGATTCGGTCCCGGAGGGGACGAATGTTGAGCTTCTTGGCCATATGTACATCCTCCTGATGTGTATCTAATTGAAATTATTTAAAATTTATATTTAAATGAAGTCGGCTTAGCACTCCAAACGGACGAGTGCTAAGGACGGGGAGACATATAGGACTTGTGGATAAGGTGTCAAGGGAGGGGAGGTAAAAAAGGAGGGGAAATTTCTTAAAAGCGCTTCTTGGCGGCCTCTTCCTCATAATATTTTCGGTACAGGATGTCCCATTCGCGGCTGCCCTCCTGGATGCCGCGCTTTTGGGAGAGGATCTTTTGGCGGGCCAGGTCGTCGATCTGGTCGTCGGTCTTCAGGTAGTCGAGCATCGCCCGCTTGATGGCCTTGAGGGCCTCCTCGTCGTTGGGATAGTCGACCAGGTCCTCGTCGTAGAGGGCGTCCCAGACCAGGTGGGCTAGGTGGGAGACTCTTTCTTCGCTCAGTTTCATGGGGGCCTCTTGGGGATGCCTTTGGTGTTTTGCCTTGGTTCGGTGTCTTTGCGACCGCCCCGCTTTCAGAGGGGTTTTCTCCCTTGGAGCACCGGGGTCTCCCCTTAAGCCGGGGAGACCCCTGCGGTTGAAAAATCCGAAGGAAGATTAGAAGGCTTTAAGGACGGATTTTTCAAAGGCTGCTCCAAGGGAGAAAACCCCTCTGAAAGCGGGGCTGTTCCGTAGTAAACATTACCTAATTAAAGATTGCTACAGATAAGCCCCCACTCTCGTTAGGGTTGCTCCGTGGAAATCATTAATCGTTAGCCCTTCTCGTTAGGGGTGCTCGGTAATGATTCTTAGTTTTCAAATCACGAACTTCTTGTCCTTGGCCAATTGCTTCTTAATCTTTTGAAACATCTCATGCTCGTTGATCGAGCCGGCCGGGACTTGGCGGCGGAATTTATCCAGCAGGCCCTTGGCCTCCTCGTCCAGGCGGTCCTCGGCCTGGAAATTGGCCGTGATCACCTGCTCGATTTTCTGTAGCAGGGTGGGGCGGTCGGCTTTGGCGACGATCTGCTTGGACTTCTCCAGTTGGTCGAGGACCCGTTCGGCGATTTTTTGGATTTGTTCTTTTTTCAGCCGCATGAATAGAAGATAGCTTTAAACCAGAAGCCAGGGAGTGACAACCATGATCATCGTGATGCGGACCGACGCCACCAAGGACCAGCTAAAAGAGGTGGTTCGGCACATCGAGAAGATGGGCTTCAAGGCCCACGTCATCCACGGCCAGGACCGGGACGTGGTCGGGGCCGTCGGGCACGAGAAAAAGAAACAAGATTTGATGGTCTTGACGACCTTGGTCGGCGTCGAGGCGGTGATTCCCATCTCCAAGCCCTACAAGCTGGCCAGCCGCGAACTGCGGCCCAAACCCACCGTCGTGAAGGTCGCCCCCGGCGTCGCGGTCGGCCCCGAGTCCTTCATCGTGATGGCCGGCCCCTGCAGCGTCGAGAGCGAGGCGCAGATCGTCAAGACCGCCAAGGCGGTGAAAAAGGCCGGGGCCCAGGTGCTGCGCGGCGGGGCCTACAAGCCGCGCACCTCGCCCTATGATTTTCAAGGTCTGGCGGAGGAGGGGCTGCGCCTTTTGGAAATCGCGAAGCGCGAGACCGGCCTGCCGCTGGTCACCGAGGTTTTGAGCCAGCGCGACGTCGAGACCGTGGAGCGCTCGGCCGACATCCTGCAGGTCGGGGCGCGGAACGTGCAAAACTTCGCCCTGCTGAAGGAATTGGGCCAGGTGAAAAAGCCGGTGTTGCTCAAGCGCGGGATGTCGACGACGATCAAGGAGTGGCTGATGAGCGCGGAGTACATCCTCGCCGAGGGCAACCGCGAGGTCATCCTCTGCGAGCGCGGGATCCGCACCTTCGAGACGGCGACCCGCAACACGCTCGACCTAAGCGCCGTGCCGGTGCTGCGCGAACAGACCCACCTGCCCGTCATCATCGACCCCTCGCACGGGACGGGGGTGCGCCATTACGTCCCGCCGCTGGCGATGGCGGCCGCGGCGGTGGGCGCCGACGGCCTGATGGTCGAGGTGCACCCGACGCCCGAGCAGGCGCTGAGCGACGGGGCGCAGTCGCTCACCCTCGAGATGTTTGCCGAGATGATGGAGAAGCTGAAGCCGCTGATTGCATTGATGGGGCGTTCCCTGTAGGGGCGAACTTTGGCTTCGCCCCTACATTTTACTATGGATTCAAAAACCGCGAAAAATTTCTCTGGCCTCACGGTCCTATCCCTCGAGAGCCGCATGGCCCTGCCCATGGCGAAGCTGGTCGAGAAGGCCGGCGGCAAGGCCCTGAGCGCCCCCTCGATGCGCGAGGTCCCGCTGGAGGACAATTCCGACGCCTTCCGGTTTTTTGCAGAGCTCGAGGCCGGCGCCTACGACCTCTTCGTCCTGATGACCGGCGTCGGCCTGCGCACCCTGCTCGCCGCCCTCGAGACCAAGTACCCGAAGGAGCGCGTCCTCGCCGCCTTCGAAAAAACCAAGGTCGTCGTTCGCGGGCCGAAGCCGCTCGCGGTCTGCAAGATGCAGAATATCCCCGTCGCCGTGACGGTGCCGGAGCCGAACACCTGGCAGGAGATCCTCGCCATCCTGCGCGAGGAGGCGCTGCTCGCCGGGAAGAAGATCGCGGTCCTGGAGTACGGCGCCTCCAACGCCGACTTCCTCGAGGGCCTGCGCGCGGGCGGCGCGACGGTGCGCCCGGTGAAGATCTACCAGTGGGCCCTGCCCGAGGACCTGGGGCCGCTGGAGCGCGGCATCGAGGCGATCCTGCGCGGCGAGGTGCAGGTCTTGCTTTTCACCACCGCCACGCAGGTGCACCACCTCTTGCAAGTCGCCGGCCCGCGCGAGTCGGCCCTGCGCCGCGCCCTGCACCGCGTCGCGATCGGCTCGATCGGGCCCACCACCAGCGAGGCCCTGCGCGAGCGGCAGCTCTTCGCGGACTACGAGGCCACGCCGAACAAGATGCCGGAGCTGGTGGCCCAGATGGCGGCCGTCGCCGGGGAGATCGTCGCGAGGAAGAATGAGCGGGCGGATGAGGCTTGGGTGAGGACCGTAGGGGACGGGCGAACACAAGGTTCGCCCCTACCGGAATCCCGTATGCTACGGGCCTGCCGCAAGCAGCCCGTCGACCGCATCCCCGTTTGGCTGATGCGCCAGGCCGGCCGTTACATGGCGGAATACCAGCTGGTGCGCGGCGGTGTGGACTTTCTGACATTGTGCAAGACCCCCGAGCTCGCCGCGCAGGTGACGCTGGACGCCGTCGAGCGTCTCAACGTCGACGCGGCGATCATCTTCGCCGACATCCTCCTGATCGTCGAGCCGATGGGCGTGCCGCTGGAATTCAAAGAGAGCCTGGGTCCCGTGATCGGGCGCCCCGTGCGAAGCGTCGATGACATACGTAAACTCAAGCCCGTCGATCCCGAATCGGGCCTGGGCTTCGTCCTCGAGGCGATCCGCCAAGTCCGCGCCGCGATGCGGCCCGACATCCCCCTCATCGGATTCGCCGGCGCGCCCTTCACCGTTGCCGCCTACATGATCGAGGGCAAGGGTTCGCGCAACTACATCCCGACCAAGACGCTGATGCACCAAGAGCCCGGCGCCTGGCACGAGCTGATGGAGAAGATCACGACCGCCTCGCTGTCCTACCTGAAGGCCCAGGTCGCGGCGGGCTGCCAGATCTTACAGATTTTCGATTCCTGGGTGGGCTGTCTCTCGCCGGCGGATTACCGCGAATACGTTTTTCCCCACATGCAGCGGCTCTTCTCCGAGCTGCCCAAAGATATCCCCTCCATCCATTTCGGCACCGACACGACCTCCCTTCTCGATCAAATCAAAGGGGCGGGCGGCGACGTGATCGGCCTCGATTGGCGGGTGGACATCGCCCAGGCCTGGCGGCAGCTCGGTGACGTCGCGGTGCAGGGAAATTTCGATCCGGTTCTCCTCTTTTCGGAACCCGATGTCATCCGCGCCGAGGCGCGCAAGATCCTCGAGGCGGTGGGTTCGAAGCCCGGCTTCATCTTCAACCTGGGCCACGGCATCCTCCCCGAGACTCCCGTCGACCACGTCATGGCCTTGGTCGATTTCGTGCACGGATGGAAAATGAAATAGAATTTCATTTTTCGATTTTGTCTTGTCATCGTCACGGGAGCTACGGATAATCCCCTCTACATCAACATCGATCAAGGGGCTTCATCCGCCGAAGTTTGGGGCGGTGAAAGGGGCGTGTCGTGGGACCGGACAGTTCTTGATTCTCCGCGCGGTCGCGCGGTCGTTTTTTGTCGTATTCATTCCATCCATTTCCTTTAAGCAACCCCCGGGCTCGGCGCCGCCGTCTGCGGTAGGCAGGGTCGTGTCGCGGATTGCACAACTCTTTTTTTATTTTTACGGAGGGTTTTATGAAAAAAATTCTTATCGCCTGTTTCCTCGTCGCATTGACGGCTTGCGGAGGCAATGCCTTGGACGCCGTGGGGGACTTTTCTGAGGGCTCGCTCGAGGACTTGGTCCGGCAAGGCGAAGCGCTTGCCTTGGGGAGCCCGGAGGGCGAGGCCAAAAGCCTCGGCCTGACCGACGGCGTCGCGATCGCCGACGGCATGGTGAGAGTCGCCTTAAACGTCCCCACGGCGGCGGGCAACGTCGCCGCGCGCCTCTACCTGAGCCGCGAGTGCCTGCTGAAGCGAGACCGCCGTCTGGTGGCCTTGATTCCCGGAACTTTGGCGAACGGCGGCGGCTACTATGAAGTCGCGGTTCCCGGCCGCGAGGGCTTCCATACCGTGCGCGTCCTCGCTAAATCGGGCTACTGCGCCTTGTCGGTGGATCTCTTGGGGACGGGCGGGTCCTTCCGCCCCGAGGTCGGACAGGAGCTGGACAGCGAGGAAAGCGCTCTCGCCGTCGCCGCAGTGGCGAGGCCGGTGGCGACCATCTTGGGAATTCCGCGCTGGGACGTCTACGGGGAGACCGGCGTGGGTACCAACGGCGCCCTGCTGCTGGCCCGCCGCTCCGACGTCCGCTCGGTGGTCGTCTCCGCGGCGTTCTACCTTCGCTTCGGTCCCGTTTCAGGCCAACTGTTCGATCCGGCGTTCCGCGCCTTCGTTGCGGCAACTCCTTATCTACCGGGGGATCCCGCGTTGCTTAATCTCTTTTTCGGGGCGGCCTATCCCGATGTCCTGGCCGCGGCCGTCGCCGCGACACTGGGGCCGCCGCCGCAAACCGTGCCGTCCGGGCCCTTCAACGAAGTGGCCGCGGTGCCCTTCGGCTTCGATCCGGTCGCTGGCGAGTTTGTCCTGGAGGCTCCGATCCAGGATGCCGCTCCCGCGCGGGCGGACGCCCTCTTCATTCAGGGTTCCCCCGATCCGATCGGCAGCGAGGCCGGCACGGCCGAGTTGGTGGCCGCCTACGGCGCTAGCGGCGGAGGCCAGGCGGAGAGCGTGACCTTGCCCGGAGCCTCGCACCTGATGCGGTTCGACGCGCCGATCAGCGACGGCCCCGACAGCGCCTTTTGGGAGCCGTTATTGAGTTTCTTGGCCACGCATTGACGCAGCGCGAGTCGCGGAAAGTTCCGGCCGGGGCGGAGACGCCCCGGCATTTTTTTCTTAGGCGATGACTTTGTCTTGCAGGGGCTTGAGCCGTTCATAGAAGCGGAGGCTGTGGGCCAGATAGGCGAGGGCGGCCGACAGTTGGAATAGGGCCGGAAACCAATGCCCTCCGCGCTCCAAGAAGAATCCCGGAAAATAATGGATGAGCAACGTCGCGCCAAGCGTGAAGCCAAGGGCCGCGGGCATCAGGAACCGGATGTTCCGCAGCTGGTCCTTCTGCACGACCGCATAGAGCTGCTGCCTCGCCGGACTGCGGTCCTCCCCGGCGCGCTTGCGGATCAGACGCAGGTCCCAAATGAAGAGCAGCCAGATCAAGGCGGCGTAAACGGCGTTCAGCGCGAACCAATTCCGCGGATTGCCGACCTGCGTGAAGGCGACGCACTCGACCAGGGTGAGGGCGACGTAGAGGAAATTGTGGCCGAACTCGAGGGGCCAACGGATGACGGTGAGTCCGTGGATAATCGAGCGCGACCAGAACAAGAGGATGATCACCAGCCCACTAGCGATGTAGGGCCAGGCCGCGTAGTGCCGATCGACGATCGGGATCCGCGAGGACTCGACCAGGAAGTAGAGCGCGACGCCCTGGATGATGCTGATGAGCGTGAGTTCGATGTTCAGCACCAGGGAATCGCGTTCCGTCATTCAATCTCCCTTCACCATCGCGCAGACCGTCTCGACCCAGGCCGGCTCGGTGTTCAGCGAGGGAATCAGGAGCAAGTCTTCGCCGCCCAAGGAGCGAAACTGCTCGCGGGCCCGCATGCCGATCTCTTCCAGCGTCTCCAGGCAGTCGGCGACGAAGGCGGGGCAGAAGACGGCGAGGCGCTTCTTTCCGGCCTTGGCCAGCTCGGGGATCACCAGGTCGGTGTAGGGCTTGATCCACGGCGTGCGGCCGAGCCGCGATTGGAAGCAGATCGTGTATTGCTCCGCCGGCAACTCCAGCGCGGCGGCCAGGGCCCGCGCCGTCGCGTAGCTGTGGGCGCGGTAGCAAAGCCCGTTGGCGGGGATGATCTTGTCGCAGCAGTCGGGCTTCTGCAGGCAGTGATTTCCACCGATGTCTCCTTTAAGGATCTGCCGTTCGGGCAGTCCGTGGAAGCTGAACAAGACATGGTCGGCCCGGAAGTCGCGCAGCCGGCCGCGCCCGACCTCCGCGAAGGCCCGGATGAAGCCGGGATGGTCGAAGAAGGGCAGGAGGAACTGCAGCGGGGTGATGTTCCACATCCGCTTCGCCACGCGGAAGACCTCTTCCTGCGTCGAGCCCGTCGCCGAGGAGGAGTACTGCGGGTAGAGCGGCAGGATGCGGACCTCGCGGACGCCCCGGTCGAAGAGGCGCCGCAGGGCGGACTCGATGGAGGGCTCGCCGTAGCGCATGCCGATCTCGACCGCGTAGTCCTCGCCCAGGCGCTCGGCCACGGCGCGGCCCAGGTCTTGGGTGTGGAAGAGCAGCGGGGAGCCCCGCTCCGTCCAGATCTTGCGGTAGGCGGCGGCGGACTTGGGCGAGCGGAAGGGCGCGATGATGAGGTTCACCAAGAGCCAGCGGCCCACCGGGTTGATGTCGATGACGCGGGGGTCGGAGAGGAATTGCCGCAGGTAGCGGCGGACGTCAGCGGTCGTCGGAGCCTTCGGGGTGCCGAGGTTGATCAAGAGGACGCCGATTTTATTTTTCGAGTCTTGCATTTGTATTGTAGGGGCGAACCTTGTGTTCGCCCCTACTCCCCTACGCCCAAGGCTTGATCACCACTAGGATGACGATCGCGAACAACAGCAAGGTCGGCACCTCGTTGATAAACCGGCAGGCCCGCTCCGATAAAAAGAAATCCCCCCGCGCGAAGCGCTTCGCCGTGATCCCCGCGAAGATCTGGTAGCCGATCAAGCCCGCCACGCCCAGGAGCTTCGCGTGGAACCAGGGCGCCCGCAGCACGGCGGGGTTGAGGGCGATCAACAGAATGCCGAGCAGCAAGGTCAGCAGCATCGCCGGGTGCATGATGACATAGAGCAGCTTACGCTCCATCAGGGCGTAGGCCTGGCGCATGTTCGCCTGGTCTTGATACTTCACGTGGTAGACGAAGAGGCGGAATATATAGAAGAGCCCCGCGAACCAGGCGACCATGAAGATGATGTGGAAGGCCTTCAGCCAGAGGTAAAGCATGGGCGCCTGCCTAGCAAATTTCCCTCAAACCGTCTTGGAGAAAGTTGGGGTGGCGGATTGGCTGCGGATGTCCTCGAGGTAGCGGTCGAAGACCATGGCGATATTGCGCAGGAAGAGGAAGCCTTCGCCCCGCACGCGCAGGGCCCTTGCGTCGTTTTCGAGGAGGCCGTCGGCGACGAAGGTCTGAAGCTCGGGCAGTTCCGCCTCGAAATACTCGCCGTGCTTCAACCCCCATTGCGCCTCGAAGTCGGCCCAATCCACCAGGCCGTTGCACATGATGCGGGTGATCAGGTCGCGGCGGATCGCGTCGTCGCGCGCCAGCAGGAAGCCCCGGAAGGCGGCCAGACCGCCGCCGCGGATCGCCGCCTCGTAGTCGGCCAATTCCTTCAAGTTTTGGAAGTAATTCCCGCCGACGTAGGAGATGGCGCTGACCCCGAAGCCCAGCTGGTGGGCGTCGGCCTTGGTCGAGTAGCCCATGAAGTTGCGGTGCAGGCCGCCGCTCTCCGCGGCCCGCGCGAGCTCGTCGTCGGCCCGGGCGAAGTGGTCCATCCCGATCGAGCGGTAGCCCTTGGCGGTAAAGGTCTCGTAGGCCCGCTGGAAGAGCTCAATCTTCATGCCCGGGGGCGGCAGGTCGGAGTCCTTGAAGGAGCGCTGCACGGCGCTCTTCCAGGGGACGTGGGCGTAGCTGTAGACGGCGAGACGGTCGGGCCTAAGCTCCAGAACTTGCGCCAAGGTCTTCTCCCACCCTTCGAAGCTCTGGCCGGGCAGGCCGTAGATCAGGTCGAAGTTGAAGGAGCGAAAGCCTAGGCTGCGCAGCAGCGCGACCATCTCCGCGGTCCTTTCATAAGTCTGGTGCCGGTTGATGAGGGCTTGAACCTTGGGGTCGAAGTCCTGCACGCCCAGCGAGATCCGGTTGAAGCCCAGTTCGGCCAAGACCTTGCAGAAGGCCGGCGTGCTGGTGCGGGGATGCATCTCGATGGCCAGCTCGGCGTCGGGCATCAGGCGGAAGCGGTTGCGGATCCGCGCGACGATGGCGCGCATCTCCTCAGGTTGCAGGAAATTGGGCGTGCCGCCGCCGAAATGCACCTGGCTGACCTCGCGGACGCCCTCGGGCAGCGCCGCGACCACCCGGTCGAGCTCCCGCAACAGGACCTCGACGTAGGGCGCCGAGCGGCTGTGGTCGGTGGTGATCACGCGCATGCAGCCGCAGAAATGACAGAGCCGTTCGCAGAAGGGGAGGTGGAAGTAGAGCGACAGGGGGTCGCCGGGACGCAGGCCCTCGAGGCTCCGGAGATAATCGGCCGGGCCGACGGACTCCGTCCAGGCCGGGACCGTCGGGTAGCTTGTGTAACGGGGCCCGGGTACGTTGTACTTGTTGAGCAGCGCTGCAAGGCGTTCGTTCAGCATCTCTTCCTTCATAGCCCCGCGATTACCAGGACTTCAACCCGGAAATGCCGCCGCGCCGGCGGGGAAAAAACTATAGACAACTTATCCGAAAATCGGGTGATAATCCGGATCTCGACGGAAATTCATGATTTTTGGTGGGCACGGGTCAGGACAGGGCAGGTAGCCTCATGCTGGGACGGTTCCAACCCGCGGGATTCAGGGTAGACGCGCCCCCTCGGCTTCAACCTGATTTTGACGCGCCGCGACTTTCCCCCGCCGAGCGCCACGCCGCCTTCGTGGCGGCCCTCCTCGAGGGACTCGCCGATTGGCACGAAGCGAGGCCGATCTCCCGAAATCTGGATGCCGGTCCGCAGTCTCTGGCGCGAAGCCTCGAGGCCCTGCCCCTCTATCGCCGCTCTGAATTGGCCAAGCGCATCGGGCCGGCCGCCTTGGTCGAACTCAGCGCGCTAGCCACGGAGTCGGACCCGGAATTATTCCTTCAAGGCCTAATGAATCTGGCGCGGCGTCTGCACGGTGCCGGCGATGCGGCCCTGGCCGCGGCCCTCCCCTTGAGCCTGCGCCGCAGCCTGCAGGACCACCCCGAATGGCGTGGCGCGATTTCTCCCGCCGCCTGGGCGGACTTGAACCGCGAATGTGATGTCGTGCAAGGGCGCGGCCCCATCGCCCCCCGCGTGGAATTCCTGCTGCGTCACTTCGCCCGCGAGGTCTCGCACCCCGCGACCCTGGCCAGCTTCGCCGCCGGCGCGGGCGCCTTCCAAAGCCTTCGACTGCTGACCCTGGCCCGGCTGACCGCGGCGCCGGCGGGCCTCGCGACCCGCGCCTGGCGGGCGCGCGCCTTGGCCTCCCTGGCCGGGCTGGGCGGCGAGACCTTCGCCCTAACCCTCAGCCACCGCTCGCTGCGCGAGGCGCTCGGCGAGCGACAGGCCTGGGACGCGGAGTCGATCCGCCGCGAATTGCTGGTCAACGGCATCACCCTCGGCCTGATGCGCGGCGCGGGCGCGGCCTCGGAATCGGCCTTCCGCGGTCTGCACGGCGTCGCCCCCGGCGCCTCGCGCGTGGCGCGACTCTCGGGATTCACCTCAATTTCGCGGCTGGCGATTCCCCAGACGGCGATGTTCGGGGCCCTGCTGCTCGCCCACCGTGCGGAGAGCGCCCTGGGCCTGAGGCCCGCCGGCGACGGCGCAACCGTCCTGTTCGACTCTCTTGCCACCCTGTTGCACTTCAACATCGGCGGCCGGATCTTCGAGTCCGTCCAGCCGAGGGGCTTCGGGGCCTGGACCCGAGGGCTCGAGGCTCAATCCCGCGCCTTGGCCTCCGTCTCCGCGCCGCGGTCCGGGGGTGGCGGGGATCTCGGCGCTTGGCAGCCTCGGAGCGACTTTGCTTGGGCCGTCGCGGGCCGCAGGCCCCGCGAGCCGAGGCGGGCCTTCGAGGATTTTTGGGCGATGAACGAGCGGCCCAAGGACGAGGGCGGGGTCCCGCGCCCGGCCGGTCCCCGCTTGGAGTCCGTGACCGCGCCCAGCCCGGTGCGCTTCCGCGAAGTCCTCGAGGCCTCGCCGCATCCGGTCTTGGTCGTCGATCCGCAGGGCGAGATCCGCTACGCGAACGGCCCGGCCCGCCGGATCTTCCAGCCCACGCTCCTCGATTTCGCCAATATCCGCATCATGGAGGTCTTCGAGCCGCACCCCAGCGAGCCCGGGCTCTTTGTCTGGTCGCGTGGGGAAAACGATGTGACTTACTGGCGGATGGAGCGAAGAAACCTCGGCGGGGAAGAGGGCTTTATCGCGCATTTTCTGAGCGACGTGACCGAGCTGCAAGTGCTTAAGGAACGCGCCTCCGCCCTGCAAGAGCAGAACGTGAGGCTCGAGGCGAAGTCGCAGCTGGCCGAGCGCTTCCTGCACGACGGCGGGAATCTGCTTTCGGATCTTTCCTTCCGGGAAGGCCTCTTGGAGCGTTTGGTCGGGGCGCCGGGCGCCGCGGGGGAATCCTCGCGCTGGGGAGCCTTCGCGGACCGCGTGCGGGACCTGGGCAGCTCGGTCGGAAAGGTGATGGACTTTTATCGAAGCTGGCGGCGCATCGCCGCGGGGAGCCCGCGGCAGGTGACGGTCCTCTCGATGGAGCCGATGCTCAACGAGGCCCTGCGCCTCAACGAGGGCGCCCGGCAGAAGCAGGGGATACGCCTGGAGACGGATTTTGGTTCCGAAGCCCTGACCGTGCGCGGCGAGGAGGCCCTGCTGATCAATGCCGTCTTGAATCTCTTGGTCAACGCCTGTCACGCCATGCCCGGGGGTGGGACCCTGCGGGTGCGCACCTATCCTCACGACGCCTTCGTGGTGATCGAGGTCTCGGACACCGGTATCGGCATTCCGCCCGAGCATCTCCCGCACATCTTCGAATTCGGTTTCACCACCAAGCAGCACTCCGGCGGCACCGGCCTGGGCCTGCCCAATGTCCGGACCGCGGTCGAGAATCTGCACGGCGGCCGCGTCGAGGTAGAGAGCCGCGTCGGCGAGGGCACGACCTTTCGGCTGTTTCTTCCCTCAAGCTCGGTGGCCGGGCATTGACGCCTCGATTCGGTTTTCGCCGAGGGATTTGCCTCAGCGGATTCTTTTCCCTTCCTTGAATTAGCGCGGTTTCGCCCCGATTTTTACGAAAATTTTATACCCGGAACGGCCCTCTTTACTCCGTTTTTACGCGGCTTCGCTTACCTTAAGGCCTAATTTTACCGGAGCCCAAGCCATGGAAAACATCGTCGCCGGGGTTATTTCCCTTTTTGTCTTTGTTTACTTGTTCGTCGCCGTGATGCGGCCGGATAAGTTCTGATACCGATTTTCGGAGACGCTATGAGCACGCACAACCCCTCATCCTTATTCAGCCGGCACCTCATGGTGCCCGCGATCGGCAACGCCTTTAAGAAATTGAACCCGGCCGTGATGGTGAAAAACCCCGTCATGTTCGTTACCATGATCGGCGCGATCCTGACCACGGTCGGCATCTTCACCGCCTCGCAAGACCGCGTCTTCGTCGGGCAATTGGCCCTTTGGCTCTGGTTTACGGTGCTCTTCGCCAACTTCGCCGAGGCGGTGGCGGAGGGGCGGGGCAGGGCTCAGGCGGACGCCCTGCGCAAGGCGCGGAAAGAAACCATGGCCCGCGTCCTGCGCGACGGAAAGGAAGAGAGAATCCCCGCTCCTTCCCTCCAAAAAGGCGATGTGGTGGTCTGCGAGGCGGGCGACGTCATCCCCGCCGACGGCGAGGTGATCGAGGGCATCGCCACGGTCGACGAAAGCGCCATCACCGGCGAGTCCGCGCCGGTCATCCGCGAGAGCGGGGGAGATAGGAGCGCGGTCACCGGCGGCACCAAGGTCATCAGCGACCGCATTGTGGTGCGAGTCACGATGGAGCGGGGCAGGGGTTTCCTCGACCGGATGATTTCCATGGTCGAAGGCGCGAAGCGGCAAAAGACGCCCAACGAGATCGCCCTGACCATTCTGCTCGCCGCGCTGACCTTGATCTTTTTACTGGTCTGCGTCACGCTCAAGCCTTTCGGCTTGTTTTTCGAACTGAATTTTTCGATTCCCGTATTGGTCGCGCTCCTGGTGTGCCTGATACCGACCACCATCGGCGGCCTGCTCAGCGCCATCGGCATCAGCGGCATCGACCGGCTCATTCGGCACAATGTCATGGCCACCAGCGGCAAGGCGGTGGAGGCCGCCGGCGACGTCGACGTCCTCCTCTTGGACAAGACGGGCACCATCACCTTGGGCAACCGCATGGCCACGGCCTTCCTGCCCGCGCCCGGCGTGAGGCCGGAGCGTCTCGCGGATATGGCGCAGCTCGCCTCGCTGGCCGACGAGACCCCCGAAGGCCGCAGCATCGCGGTGCTCGCCAAACAGCAATTCAACCTGCGCGGCCGCGAGGTGGCGGAGCCTCATGCCAAATTCGTGCCCTTCACGGCTCAAACCCGCATGAGCGGCGTGGATTTCCCCGCCTTGGCGGGTCAGGCGGAGCGGATCATTCGCAAGGGCGCCGCGGACGCGGTCAAGCGGCACGTTGAATCGCTGGGGGGAAATTTCCCCAGAGAGGTGGAGAGGATTGTCGAGGAGATCTCCCGCGGCGGCGGGACACCCCTCGTGGTCGCCGAGAACCGCGAAGTGCTGGGGGTGGTCCAGCTCAAGGACGTGGTGAAGGGCGGGATCAAGGAGCGTTTCGCCAAACTTCGAAAGATGGGCATTCGCACGGTGATGATCACCGGCGACAACCCTCTGACCGCCGCGGCTATCGCCGCCGAGGCCGGCGTGGACGATTTCATGGCCCAGGCCACTCCCGAGGACAAGCTCAGGCGGATCCGCGAGGAACAAGCCAAAGGGCATCTCGTCGCCATGACCGGCGACGGCACCAATGACGCGCCGGCCTTGGCTCAAGCGGACGTCGGCGTGGCGATGAATACCGGAACCCAGGCCGCCCGCGAGGCCGGCAACATGGTGGATCTGGACAGCAATCCCACCAAGCTCATGGAGATCGTCGAGATCGGCAAGCAGCTCATCATGACCCGCGGATCGCTGACGACCTTCAGCCTGTCGAACGACGTCGCCAAGTACTTCGCCATTTTGCCGGCGATGTTTCTCATGCTTTACGCCAAGCCGGGCGAGGGAGCGGGACCCTTGGCCGCCTTGAACATCATGGGGTTGCATTCGGATAAATCCGCGATCCTGAGCGCCGTCATCTTCAACGCGCTTATCATCGTGGCGCTGATTCCCCTGGCCTTGAAAGGCGTCGAATATCGGGCGACCGGGGCCGCTGCGGTCCTCCGGCGCAACCTGTTGGTTTACGGGCTGGGCGGGATCCTGGCGCCCTTTCTCGGCATCAAGCTTATCGACGTGATCTTGGTCGCCCTGCGCTTGGTCTAAGCGGAAAGGAGTCGTTTGTGTGGATCTATATTTTGCTGGGACTCTCGGTCTTCGGATGGATGTTTTTGCTGACCTTCGAAGTCGATCGTTGGCAAAAATCGGATAGGACGCTCTTATGACCGTTTTTCTCTTTGTCCTTCTCATCGTCGGCGGCAGTGCCTTGCTCTCCTGGCCTTTGGGTCGATATTTGAAATGGGCCATGGATCCCGAGCCCGGGCAGGCGGGCCTTTTCGATCGCCTGTTTCGCGCCTTCGGCGGGAGCTTCGTCGGACGGCCGCAGGACTGGAAACAATATACCCTGTCCCTGCTCGCCTTCAACGTGATCCTGTTTCTCGTGAGTTTCGCCCTGTTGGCTTTGCAGCAGCGCCTGCCGCTCAATCCGGACGGGAAGTCCGCCTTGGAAGGCAGCCTGATCTTCAACACCGTGGCCTCCTTCGTGACCAACACCAACCTGCAGCACTACTCCGGCGAAGTGCACCTGAGCTATTTCTCCCAGCTGACCTTGATGTGGCTGCAGTTCGTGACGCCTGCCGTCGGGCTCGCCGCCTTGGCCGCCGTCGCCCGAGGCGCCGCCGGACGCAGGGAGATGGGGAATTTCTTCCTCGACCTGCAAAGGGCGACCTTTTTGGTGATGCTGCCGGCCTGCCTGATCGTCGGGTTTATCTTTGTGCTCGGCGGCATGCCCATGACCCTGGATGGGGTGGTCAAGGCGACGACTTTGGAGGGCATCGAGCAGGTCATCGCCCGCGGTCCGGTGGCGGCCTTCGTCGCCGTCAAGCAGCTCGGGACCAACGGCGGGGGCTTCTTCGGCCCGAACAGCACCCATCCCTTCGAAAACCCCAGCTTCTTCACCAATATGGTCTCGACGGTCAGCATCGTCGTTATTCCGATGGCCTGCGTTTGGATGTTCGGCCGCATCGTGAAGCGGATACGTCATGCGGCGGTGGTCTTCGGCGTCATGCTGGCCCTGATGTCGGCCCGCATCGCGACCGCCGTTCATTACGAATCGGCCCCAACCCGAGCCTTCGCGGGCCTGGCCGTTGAGCAGACGACCGGCAACCTGGAGGGAAAAGAGCTTCGCTTCGGATCCGCGGCCGGGCCGCTTTGGGCGGTCGCGACCACTTCGACCAGCAACGGGTCCGTCAACGCCATGCACGACAGCTTGAATCCCATGACCGGGTTGATGCCGATGGTCGGCATGTGGCTGAACGAGGACTTCGGAGGCGTCGGCGTCGGCTTTGTCAACATGTTCGTCTACATCGTTCTCGGCGTCTTCGTCGCGGGAATGATGGTGGGCCGTACGCCCGAGTATTTGGGCCGCCGCGTGGAATCGCACGAGGTCAAGCTGGCGGTGTTGGCGCTATTCGCGCATTCCCTTTTCATTTTGGCCCCGACCGCCCTGTTCGCCGCGACGGATTGGGGCGTCAAGGCGCTCAACAACGTCGGTTCGCACGGCTTCAGCGAAATCCTCTACGAGTTCAGCTCCGCCTCCGCGAACAACGGCTCGGGGTTCGAAGGCTTGGGCGACAACAACGTCCCTTGGAACGTCGCGACGGGCCTGGTGATGCTTCTGGCCCGCTTCATCCCGATCATCCTGCCCCTTGGCATCGCCGGCTCCCTGGCCGTCAAAAAGTCCGCCGCGGAGTCGGCGGGAAGCCTGGGCGTGGATAACCTTACCTTCGGGATCATGCTGTTCGCGACGATCATCTTCATCGGCGCGCTTACCTTTTTCCCGGTCGCGATCCTGGGACCCGTCGCCGAACATTTGCAATTCATGAGGTAGGAACGGAAAGCAAATATGAAATCCTTTGTCATCGGCATTCGACTCGCTATCGTTACCATCGCCATCGTCGTGGCGGCCTATACCGCCGTCCTGCTGGCGGTCGCGGGCGCGATCGCCCCTCAAACCGCCCAGGGTTCCTTGTTGAAGAATGCCGAAGGAATTATCGTCGGCAGCTCCCTGCTGGCCCAAAAATTCACCAGGCCGGAGTATTTTTGGTCCCGGCCCTCGGCGGTGGACTACAACGCGTCGGCGACGGGCGGCAGCAACAAATCGCCCACCAGCGGCGACTTGACCGACCGCGCCGCCAAGACGGTTGCGGCATACGGGGCCACCCGCGAGAAACCCCTGCCCGCCGAATTGGCCGCCGCTTCGGGAGGGGGCATGGATCCCCACATTACCGAGGCGGGCGCCTTGTACCAGGCCGGCCGTGTCGCTCAAGCGCGCGGCATGGCCTTGGCGGAGGTGGAAGCCCTGATCCTGAGGCAATCCTTTGTTTCCGGCGGGATCCTCGCGTCGGGCCGCCTGGTCAACGTCCTGGAATTGAACCTGGCCCTCGACGCCCTGAAAAAATAAAAGCTCCGGAGGCGATCTTCGCTGTTCCCCGCGCCCGGCGGCGTTTAAAATGGGCGCGACTGATTTTATGCCTTCCCCCTCGAGCGAAAACCGGCCCAATCCCGACGAATTGCTGGCCGCCATCAAGAAGGAAGAGGCCGAACGGCGGCGCGGCAAGCTGCGCCTGTTTTTCGGAATGGCGGCGGGCGTGGGCAAGACCTTCGCCATGCTCAAGGCCGCCCAGGCCCAAAAAATGGCCGGCGTCGATGTGGCGGTGGGGATCGTGGAGACCCACGGCCGCCAGGAAACCGCCGCCTTGCTCGAGGGGCTGCCGCTGCTGCCCCGCAAGCAGATCGAATACCGAGGGACGGTCTTGGAAGAGATGGACCTGGAGGCCGTTCTGGCCCGCAAGCCCCGTATCGTGCTGGTCGACGAGCTCGCCCACACCAACGCCCCGGGATCCCGCCATCCCAAGCGCTACCAAGACGTCCTCGAGATATTGGAAGCCGGGATCGACGTCTATTCGACGATGAACGTGCAGCATCTCGAGAGCCGAGTCGACCTGGTGCAATTGATAACCGCCGTGCCGGTTCGCGAGACGGTGCCCGATTCGGTCCTCGACCTGGCCGACCAGATCGAGCTGATCGACATTTCCCCCCACGAGCTGCTCAAGCGCTTTCGGGAGGGTAAGGTCTATCCCGCCGAGCGGGCCAACCGAGCCATGGAGCATTTTTTTCAAGAAAGCCACCTGACCGCGCTGCGGGAGATCTCGCTCCGGGCGACCGCGGAGCGCGTGGACCAAGACCTGCAAGAGATCATCGCGGAGGGCCGCGTTCAAGGACCCTGGGGAACCGGCGAGCGGATCATGGTGGCCGTCACTCACAGCCCCTTCTCCGAACGATTGATCCGGGCGGCCCGCAAAATGGCCGTGCAGATGGAGACCACGTGGATCGCGCTTTACGTGGACACGGGACGGGCGCTCGGCGAGCCGGAGCAGAATCTGCTGGTGAAGAACCTCGAGCTGGCGAGGGAGCTGGGAGCCGAGGTGGTGACGACCCAGGATACCGACGTGGCCGCCGCCATTCAAAGGGTCGCCGCCGCGAAGAACGTCGCCCAGGTCGTCATTGGACGCCCCACGCGTAGGTTTTGGCGCGAATTGTTTCAAGGCGGGTCCCTGATCGACCGCTTGGCGCGCGAGACGCGCGGCATCGACGTCCATGTGATCCGGCAACCCGACCCCGGAAAAAAACCGTTCCGATTTTTGTCGCCCCTGAAAGCGGAAGCGCCGATCTCGGCCTATTGGAAGACGGCGGCTTTCATCGCCTGTACGGCGGCGCTGGGCTGGGTGTTGCGGGACCTGATCGGTTATCAGGCGGTGGGATTCATATTTTTGCTTATGGTCATGGCCGTCGGCCTGGTGGCCTCCCTCGGCCCCACCCTTTTCGCCGCGACTCTCGCCTCCCTCATCTGGAATTTTTTCTTCATCCCGCCGCTCTTCACTTTCTACATCCGGCGCCCCGAGGACATCATGATGTTCCTCACCTTCTTCGTGGTCGCGGTGGTGACGGGCAGCTTCGCCTTCCGCTTGAGACGGCAGCAGCGCGCCCTGCGCCAGCGGGAAGAAAAGACGAACATTCTCTACGAAATCCTCAAGGCGATGACCTTGGCGCGCGGCGTCGACGCGGTGGTCAAGGCCGCCTTGGAGCGCATGGAAGAGATCTTCGGCGGCGAATGCTGCGTCTTGACCCGGGCGAACCTGGAGCACGACGACGGACCTTCCTTCGGCGCCATGGCCTTGGACGAGAAGGAGCGGGCCGTCGCGCGCTGGTCCTTCGAGCACGGCCGCATTGCGGGCTGGTCGACCGAGACGCTTCCGATGGCTTCTTCGCTGGCGGTGTCCTTGAAGTGGGGCGAGAGGAAGTACGGCGTGCTCCTGTTTCGGCCCCGTTCCCGCAGGGAGCTGACTCCGGAGCAGGAAAATTTCCTCTTCGTCATCGCCAACCAGATCGCGGTGGCCGTCGCCAAGAACGAATTCGAGGAGGAGCACAACCGGGGGGCCCTCCTCGCGGAGTCCGAGCGGCTTCACCAAACTCTGCTGAATTGCATCTCCCACGAGCTGAGGACGCCGCTGACCGGGATCATGGGGGCGGCGACGGCCTTGCAGGAGGAAAAGACCGCCGGCGATCCCGCGGCGCGGGGCGCCCTCGTCAAGGAGATGATCCGCTCCGTGGACCGGCTCAATCGCGTCTTTGAAAACCTGCTGGACATGACGCGGCTGGAATCGGGTATGCTGAAAATCAACAAGGAGTGGTTCGATATCCGCGATCTCGCGCGACAGACCTTGAAGAGCCTGCAACTCCCCTTGGCGGAGCATCGGGTGGTGTTCCGGGAGCCGGAACAGGGGCTTTACCTCCAGGGGGACTTCCAGCTTTTGGAGCACGCCGTTTCCAATATTCTCTTGAATGCGGCTTCTTACTCCCCGCCGGGGACCGTCATCACCGTGGAGCTGCGCGCCCGCCTGGGCTTCGCCGTCCTGTCCGTGGCCGACCAGGGGCCGGGGATTCCCAAGGAGATGCGGGAGCATATTTTTGAAAAATTCTATCGCGTCCCGGGAACGCCCGCGGGCGGCACCGGCTTGGGTCTGGCGATCGCCAAGAGCCTGGTCGAGACGCACGGCGGGAGGATCGAGGCCGGCGAGACGCCGCAGGGCGGCGCCGAATTCAGCGTTTGGCTGCCGCTCCCCGAGGCGCCCGCCGAAATTCGAGAGGCGACGCAATGACGGCCATCCAACGCATCTTGGTCATCGACGACGAGGCGGCCATCCGCAAGTTCCTGCGGGTGAGTTTGGAGAACCAGGGCTACAAGATCGAGGAGGTCGCGACCGGGAAGGACGCCTTGGCCGTCGCCATCGGTTTCCGCCCGGAGCTGGTGGTCTTGGACCTGGGCCTGCCCGACATGGAGGGATTAGAGGTCCTGAAAAGCCTGCGGGAGTGGTCGAAGGTCCCGGTCGTGGTGCTGACGGTCAGGGACTCCGAGCGGGACAAGGTGCAATTGCTGGATGCCGGCGCGGACGATTACCTGACCAAGCCCTTCAGCGTTCCCGAGCTGCTGGCGAGGATCCGGGTGATCGAACGCCATCGCGAGCCGGAGGTTTCCGAAAATCCCGTCTTTCGTGCGGGCGGCTTGGAGGTGGATTTCGCTACGCGGACCGTCAAGGTGAACGGCGATCCCGTCCATTTGACCGCCACCGAGTTCGGCATTTTGCGCCTGCTGTGGAAAAATCAAGGCAAGGTGGTCAGCCACCGGCAGATCCTCAAAGAGATCTGGGGACCTAATTCGGTGGAGCATACCCAGTATCTGAGGGTCTACGTGGGGCATCTGAGAAAAAAACTCGAGCCCAACCCCGAAACTCCCTCCCTGATCGTCACGGAGCCTGGCGTAGGCTACCGTCTGATCCTGGAGCCCTAATCCCCGCCCTTATACATCCCTGCGACCAAGGACTCGTAGCGCTCGAGTATCTTGCGCCGCTTCAGCTTGAGCGTTGGCGTCAGCATGTCGTTGTCCTGGGAGAACTCCTCCGGGACGATCTCGAATTTCTTCACTTGCTCGTAAGAGGCCAATTCCTGCTGGACCCGCGCCAACTCCTCCTTGGCCCGCTGCAGGACCTTGGGGTGACGGCAGAGCTCGGGCCAGGCGAGGGCGGCGTACTCGGGGGCGGAGAATTCGCGACGCACGATCTCTTGGTTGAGGACCAAGAGAGCGACCAGGTAGGCCTTGCCGTGGCCGAAGACCGCGGATTGTAGGAACCACGGGCTCTTCTCCAGCGCCTGCTCGACCACCGAGGGAATGACGTTCTTGCCGTAGGAGGTGACGAGCATCTCCTTGATGCGGCCCTTGATGTAAAGATAGCCGTCCTCGTCGATGTAGCCCTGGTCGCCGGTGTGAAACCAGCCCTCCTTGTCGATCGCCTCGCGGGTGGCTTGCTCGCTGTCGTAGCCCCGCATCAGGGTGCTGCCCCTCACCAAAATCTCGTCGTCGTCCCCCAGCTTGACCTCGACGCAGCGGAGCGGCAGGCCCACCGAGCCGATCTTGTTGCGGCGGCGCGGGTTGACGCTGACGGTGGGCGAGACCTCGGTCAGGCCGTAGCCCTGCAGGACCTCGATCCCGATGGACTCGAAGAACTCGACCACCTCCGGGTCGATGGGCGCGCCGCCGCAAATGATGCGGCGCAGGCGGCCTCCGAATTTCTGTCGGATCTTCTTGTAGAAGAGCAGCTCGCCGATGCGGTCGGCCGGGAGGTGGAAGAGGGCGGCGGCGCTTTTTTCGGATTTTTTCTTGTGCAGCTGGGCGCTCTGCTCCAACACTTTGAGAAACACGTTGTAGAGGCCCTCGGAGCGTTTCTTGAGATTATCCATCACGCCGGCGCGGATCTTCTCGAGCAGGCGCGGCACCGCGTTGATGCGGGTGGGGCGAAAGACCTGGATGTCCTCGACCAGCTGCGGGAGGCCGCGGCCGTAGTTGATCTGAGCCCCGAGGAAGAGCGGGCCTAAAAGCCCCGCGTTGCGCTCGAAGGCGTGGCTCAGCGGCAGCACCGAGAGGACGATGTCTTCCGCCGAGGCCTCGACCGGCTCGTTGCCGAAGATCGTGGAGTCGGTCAGCCCCCGGTGGGTGAGGAGCACGCCCTTCATCTCGCCGGTGGTCCCCGAGGTGAAGATGATGGTGGAGAGATCCTCGCCCTTGACCTTGGGCGCGTCCGACGCGGGCAGCGGCTGGGCCTGTTTCATCAGCTCGTCGAGGAAGTGGGCCTGCTTTCCCTTCGGCAGCTCGCCTTTTTTGAGCGATTTTTCAAAAAACAACACGGAGTCGGTGCAAGGCGGAAGCTTGCCGAGGAGGGCGGCGGTCTTGTCCTCGACCCCCGGGCCCAGGACCAGCATCTTGGAGCGGGATTGGTCGAGGACCTTGGCGATCTGGTCGACGGTCAGGACGGTGTGGATGGGGACGAGGACGATGCCGAGCTTGTTGACGGCGAGGTCGACGACCGACCAGTTGGGGTCGTTGGCTGAGATCAGGGCGACGTGATCGCCCTGTTTGAGCCCCAGCTTCCGGAGCACGGCGGCGCAGCGATTGGCGCGGTCGAGCAACTCCCGGTAGGTCCAGTGGACCTTTTCGCCGTTTTTAAGGAAGGCGATAGCCGGACGCAGGGTATTGTTTTTCGCGGACTTTTCGAAGGTTTCGAAAATAGCGGCCATGACTCCCCCCTTCTCCACCATCGAACGGAGAAACATTGTACAACCGAGGTTTCTCCAGGGGCCAGCGAAAAAAGGCGCAATGCGGCGCAGGGGGAAAGCTCTTGTCTGGATTAATATTTATTGGGTTGCTAGGATATCCCACAGGGGATTTGGGAATATTTTATCATCTATGCCGTTGCGTCCGCGCGCTTGGTCAAAGCTATTGCGTCTTCTTTCCTCCCTGTTGGTTGTTTCCCTTTTTATGGCGTCCTGCACGAATAAGAAGGGGGAGGAAAGGGGGGAGGGTTCTGCGCTTTTGCAACCGGCCGCGGAGGGCCGGAAGAGCCATCTATCCAATGAGGTTGCTGATGAGGGCCTTGCCCAGGGCGGAGGCGAAGCCGAAATCGGGTCGGGGGGAGTCGAGGGAAACAAGGATAGCGACAAGGGGGAAGGCAAGGCAGACGAGGACGATGCGGCATTTCGCGTGATTGTTAATTGAAGGAGACGGCGATGAAGCTTCGAAAATTTTTGCAATCCGCCCTGGGGGTGGGCGTATTTTTGTCCGTGGCGGCGACGGGGAATTTGTCGGCGCAAAGTTGGGTGATCGTTCCGGTATTTCTCGAGTCCGTTACCAAGGTGCAGCAACAGCACAATCCGGTCTATGGCGCGAATTCCCTGACGTTGAGCATCGAAGGCCGTTCGGCCGGCAAGCCGATGAACGTCAACATCAGCGTCAATTCCCCGGGCTGGGGGGCGCAAAAAATGTTCGATTCTTGCGAGAAGCATGCGATGCTGGCGCTGCACTACCCCGGCCGTTACGTATTCGAGGTCGTTTCGGGAGATGGCGGACAAGACGGGTCGATCACTCTCAACGTGAGCGACGGCAATTCGGATGCGGTGATTTGCTCCGTCAAGGCGAAGACTCAGGTGATGGATCCGCAGATTCCTTCGACTTCGATTATGAAAACGCCGAATATTTCTAATTGATCGGGGTTTGCGTCTTGTCTCCGCCGTGGTTGCGGGGCGGGCTGTCGGGTTGCGATGCCAATATATTGTTAAAGTCGATTTTTATTAAATTTCCTTCCAACACTTGGCCTGATCCATGTTTCCTCATAGAAAAGGGGGGGGCGCCGCCCCTCGGGTTGCGCAGTGAAGTGGCGATGCTCGGAAATGATTTCGCAACCCACGGGTGTCGCTTGACGATAATCCATATATGGAATATATATAAATTAAATTTTATTTATGGATAATTGATGAATGCCTTTCCCGTCGAAAAACCGACCCTAACGGATGAGAAGATGGCTCGCTCCGGTCTCAAGGCCTTTTTTAAGGTTGCGGAGTTATGGGGCTTAAATCCGCAACAGCAGAAGACCCTTCTGGGGGTCCAGCCCCAGTCGACTTTCTATAAATATAAAAATCTCGATGTTAAAAAATTGCCGAAGGACACCCTCGAGAGAATTTCTTATGTTCTCGGCATTTTTAAAGCCTTGCAGATTTTATTGCCGAACGAAAAATCCTCCGACGAATGGGTGAAAAAGCCTAACTCCGCGCCGATATTTGGAGGAGGCTCGGCCTTGGACCGAATGTTGTCGGGAAACGTGGGAGACCTCTACGAGGTTCGAAAATACCTCGACGCACAGAGGGGCGGATGGTCGTAAGAGTCCCTCCTATAAGGAAGGTCGATTGGGCGACCTTCCGCCTAATTCCTTCCCGCGATCCCCCCATCGATGTTTTTGATCGGGTCTCCGATCCCGATGAATTCGAAGTCCTCTATGAAATTGAGGCGATGACCAACGATCGGCTGCGAGCGGAACAGAATTTGCTTCGCTTGGTGCCCAAGGAAGAATGGGTTTTTGGCAACAACGCGAGTTATCTCATGGCTCCTTTCCTGCATCTTAATCCGGAGGGAAGCCGATTTAGCGACGGTTCCTTCGGAGTCTATTATTGCGCGAAAAACCTCCAAACCGCCCTTGAGGAAACCAAATACCATCGGGAAGTTTTCATGAAACGCACTCGGGAGAAGGCCATGCATCTCGAGATGAGGCTTATACAGGCGCGATTGAAGGGGATGTTTTACGATGTTCGGGGCGTATCCGGGACTCCTTCCGGCATTTACGATCCGATGTCTTATGGTGCCGGGCAAAAACTCGGCGGGAGTCTCCGGGCCCAAGGAGGCAACGGCTTACTATTTAAAAGCGTTCGGGATCCATTTCCGAAACGAAATGACTGCGCCGCGGTTTTTAGACCTAAAACCTTATCCAACCCGCAGGTAGGCGGGCATTTCATTTATGTCTGGGACGGAAACAAAATCGTTTCAGTTTATGAAAAACAATAGACGGGCTTGGAATATCAACTGGATGGCATATTAGCCGCGCGTTCAATAATGCTCGGGGACGTCGATGGTTATCGAACTTTTTTGATGAGCCCGCAAGGGAAAGAACTTTTCGAATTTGCGATGAATAGCCGAGTGGCTTAAGGTTTTCGACCTCTCTTCTCACCTGCATAAAACCCTCAAAAAAATCCCCCTTGTTTTTGTAACAAAAACATACTACTTTTTGTTACAAAAAATGCCTAAAAATAACTCAAAAGCTATTGAAACTATTATAAAAAATAGAATTTATGGCCATACTAGGGGTTGGTGCATGACCCCAAAGAATTTTAGAGGGCTTGGTACGGAAGGATCAGTTAGGCTCGCGTTATACCGCTTAACCAAAGCCGGCATGATCCGCCGCCTTGCCCAAGGCCTTTATGAATACCCTCGAACCCATGAAAAATTGGGTTTTCTTCCACCCTCGGTTGATAAGGTTGCTCAAGCCATTTCCGAGAGGGATAACATCAAGATTCAACCCTCCGGTGCATATGCCGCTAACCTCTTAGGTCTCTCTGACCAAGTTCCTTCTCGGGTTGTTTTTATCACGGATGGGCCTTCCAAAAAGATCAAGATCGGCAAGACTGAGATAGTCTTCAAAAAAACCACAGCCAAAAATATGGCCAATGCCGGAACTCTGTTGGGTTTGATCCTTCAAGCGCTGAAATACATGGGCAAAGATCATTTAACAAAATCCGAAACCCAGAAATTGAAAAAGCATCTCCTTGCCATTGATGAGAAAAGTCTTAACCGCGGTATCCGACATGCCCCGGCTTGGATCCGCAAGGTCACTATCGAATTACGTGGAAACATGAATGGATAAAATTCACCTCCTCACTCCAAAAGAAAGATTCCCTTATTTTGAAAAGGCCGCGGAACAAATGGGCGTCACCAGCCCTCTGATCGAGAAGGATTATTGGGTGGTCTGGGTTTTGGGGAGGCTTTTTAATATCACTGAAATCAAAGATCATCTCACTTTCAAAGGAGGCACCTCCCTTTCTAAAGTTTATAATCTCATCAGGAGGTTTTCAGAGGATGTTGACCTGTCCATCGAGAAATCATTTTTTGGTTTTTCTGAGGATAATTCTCCTGAGCATTTCTCGAGCCGCAAGCAAAGAAGTATTTCCTTGGAACAGCTTTCCCAAGAATGTGGGCAGTACGTTCAAAACAAACTTTTGAAATCCCTTTCTGAAGATTTTTCCAATGAGCTCAACTCGACCGATGGGTGGAATCTTAGAATTGACAAAGCCGACGATACAAACCAAACCCTGCTTTTTGATTATCCAGCCATTACGACTGCCCAAACCGGTTATATCCAACCATCAGTTAAGATCGAACTGGGTGCCCGGGCCGAGCATTGGCCTGTGAGTCAAAAGACCATTCGAAGTTACGTGAAGGAACTGGTAAATGATCAAGTTGAAGAACCCGCTGTCACCGTGAAAGTTTTGAATGTTGAAAGAACCTTCTGGGAGAAGGCGACCATCTTGCACCAATATGCAAATATTCCTTCCGACAAGAAGGTTCCTCCGCGTTTGTCCCGGCACTATTATGACTTTTCCTGCCTCCTCAACTCTTCGGCCAAATCTGAAGCTTTGGCCAACCAGGCCCTTTTAGAAAAAGTCGCAAAACATAAAGAAGTGTATTTTCCATCGACATGGGCCAAATACCAATTTGCAAAAAAGGGCACCTTGAAGCTCGCCCCTCCCGATCGCATTTCTTATGAATTGGGAAGGGACTACCAAGCCATGCGGGAAATGTTTTTTGAAGGTCCGGCCTCGTGGGATGAGGTGATGGAAGGGATTAAATTGTTTGAAACGGAATTTAACTCTTAACCGGAGGCAATTTTTTGTCCGCTT
This sequence comes from Deltaproteobacteria bacterium PRO3, assembly GCA_030263375.1. Taxonomy (NCBI): domain Bacteria; class Deltaproteobacteria; species Deltaproteobacteria bacterium PRO3. Next base: position 36,684 of record SZOV01000002.1, on the reverse strand, counting down.
TTGTCGGACAAAAATAAATTTGAATTACAAAGACTTAAAATAGAGCGGACATTGTCGGACAAATTGAGGCCCCTTTAAAGTGGGGGCAGAAATTGAAATTCGTGAATTATTTTAAGCAATTAGTTTTCGAACGCGAATTGCGTAAGGTGTGTGCCACTTTAAAGGGGGCGTAGCCCATCGCCGAGAGGAGCGAGGATTTTCGAAATCGCAACAATCTGTCGAAAAAAGGAAAGACAGGAAACGAGCGCATTTAGAAAAAACACCCTTGAGAAAGATGAACGGTCTAAAACGAAAGTGCAGGATAGAAAATATGGGTGACAGTTGGTCAGTTACCTGACTTGAGGGAGTCACCTTACTGTGTCAGGCGGGTGGGATATAAAATTCGATGGGATCTGTTCCACAGTCCACTGGGTCATGGAAAAATCTGGGAAAGGTTTTGATCGACTCGGAAATAAAAAGCCTAATCAACACAGGTAAGGCGGACCACTTTGAGGTAAGAGCTTTCAAGAAAGCGGCATGGGACGCTCAACGGATTTAAAAATCTCAACTTTCTCAATATTGATATTTCCAATAGATAGAACGTTGCTATTATGTCTCGAACGCCACGCAAAAGAAAAAAGAGGAAATCCTCAAAAAAAAACTACGTCGTCGTCTCTACCAAGAGCTATGGAAACAAGCTAAAAGGCACGAGGATTTATTTCGAGGGGCGGAAACCACAGAAGTTGAATCCAGATGGCAGTATAAAGTTTGGAAAACATATTCTAGAAACTTTAAGTGCCAAATTCCAAAATTTCAAATGGATCATCACGCCTGCAACCAATTCGATTGAAACTAAATGGGGGGTTACCCGCATAAGAATATCGGAAAAGCTCCTCAGCAAAATGTATCAGGAGGAATGGTCGCGCAGCAGGGATATCAAAAATGACATTGTTCGCCGTTTTTTCTCCATAACTTTTCCCTCATATTTTAGTGATGGCATAACCCAAACCTATGTCCCAGGGACACTTGCCGGGATGTTAGATAAGAAAATTGTTTCGAGGCTATCCACTGAGGACCGGGATGTAATCAGAAAGTTCATTCCCGAATTTGTAGCAACAGAAGCTGTTGGAACCGTTACGCTTCTTAAGGCTTCTGCTGAAATAAAGACCTTGAAAGAATTAGCAACAGATTTCGAAAAGGAAATTGATAAGGACCATGGAGAATCTTGGTGGCAAGACTATATAAAAGCAAACATCCTCTTAATGCAACAGGGCTATATCAAAGCTCTGGACAAATTGAATTTGGCGATAGGTGAGACGAAATTTCCAGATTTTTCCTTAATAACTCACGACAATTATTTGGATATACTTGAAATAAAGAAACCCGATACGCAGATTTTAAAGGAAGATACCGGGCGGGGTAATTTTTTTTGGACTACTGAGGTATCGAAAGCCATAATCCAGACTGAGAATTATATTGATAATGTTAGTCGTCACGGTGATGCTTTACGCTCGCATCTCAAGGATAAGTTTAATTTAGAGACCAAGGCTTTACGGCCACGGGGAATAATCCTAGTTGGTGACACACGACGCTTTGCCTCGCAGAAACAACGCGACGACTTGCGACTTCTCTCTCAGGGAATTAAGAATATAACTATTCTAACCTATGATGAATTACTAACCCGACTTAAAAATTATATAGTAGTGCTTGAGCAATTTAGTAAAAAATTATCGAGACCTAGGCTCCCACTAAAGGCCACCAAAAAGAAAAAACCCGGCAAGTAATCCATATTGATATTTCTTATGCCTATTCCAGATTATCAATCTACTATGCTTCCCTTGTTGCAGTTCGTTGCAGACGGGCAAGAACACTCTTTGCGCGAAGTGATTGAGGGTTTGGCGGACAAATTCAATCTTACGGAATTGGAGAGAAAAGATTTGCTGCCGAGTGGTCAGCAGCCAGTTTTTGATAATAGGGTTGCATGGGCTCGAACGTATTTAAGTAAAGCGGGATTGCTTGATTCCACTAGGCGAGGCTTCTTTAAAATTACCCCTCGGGGCCGTGAAGCCTTGGCGAAGAATCCGTCAAAAATCAATGTGAAATTCTTAGACCAATTTCCGGAATTCGTAGAATTTCGAACAAAAAAACAAGAACAAAAGGAAACAACTGATATACTTGAAGCTGAAAATCTTAAAACTCCAGCCGAGCTCTTGGAAACCGCCTATCAGAAATTACGTGAAAACCTTGCTTCGGAATTACTTAAAATCGTAAGCGAGTGCTCCCCGGCCTTTTTTGAACGACTCGTTATAGATCTATTGGTAAAAATGGGATACGGAGGGTCCCGAAAAGAAGCTGGAAAAGCTATTGGTCGGATGGGTGACGAAGGAATCGATGGAATAATAAATGAAGATCGGTTGGGTCTGGATGTCATTTATATTCAAGCTAAACGATGGCAGGCAACGATTGGAAGGCCAGAAATTCAGAAATTTGCTGGGGCCCTTCAAGGCCACCGAGCAAAAAAAGGAATTTTTATTACAACCTCTTCATTTACGAAAGATGCTCAGGATTACGTATCCAAAATAGATTCTAAAATTATTCTAATCGACGGAGAGCAACTAGCTCACTTCATGATCGACCACAACATTGGGCTTACGCCCATATCCACTTATGAAACCAAAAGGATCGATTCTGATTATTTTAACGAAGAATAAAAGGGCGTTGGTAGCAATTAAAAAGCATCGTCTTCAACGGCTTGTTTAGCGGTTGTATGCTTGCCACGGCCATTTGGAATTAGATTATGCCTTCTCATCCAGCCCAAGGCCTTCAGAAGCCTGTCTTTGGGGAATCGACGTTTCTTGTGGTGCCAATTCTGAAGAAACTCTCTAATAATATCTTGGTCCTCCGCTCTTTTTTCTTCGATTAAGAGGTCATTCCAGCAAGCATATAAAGTGGCCACAATTTCACATTGATCAGTATCGAGTTTCCGACATATCTCTGTAATTCGGTTTATTTCTGGGACCTTCTCATTTAGAAGGCTTTTGGCTCTTTCTACCAAATCAGGAAGGTGGTCTCCCGGAAGATATTTTACTCGCCGGCCAGAGGTTTGTTTAACCTGGAAATAATCATAACTCATACCTAAAGCTTCAATACCCATTTTGGAATTATAAAGGGCTCTTGCATCAAGAGGACCAGCGGCCTCCCGGTAATAATCTGTTCGAAGATCTATATTTTGCGTTGCATCCGCAAGATAAAAGAGTTTTGCAAATTTAGTTCGACCAAAATTAGGATCATTTGAAAGAGAATTAATTATCAATCCAGCAACGACTAAACGTTTTTCTAAGATTTTTTCAAATTTTGTAGAAGGAGTGAAAAGAGATACAATTTTTTTGGGCTGTTGCATTCCAAAATAATTCAATCCATTCTTATCGAGGAGAAGGTTATAAAATTCTTCCTTTGTTTGCTTTAGGAGTTTTTGAACGTCCTCGTAGACCCCCAATAAAGCTTTATCATCCGTTTCGTTCGCATAATCTTTAATTTGGACAATGCCCGCCGTTACCCTAAGAGCCCCTTTAGTAATAAAATAAGGTCTTTTAAATGGAGCGATTATTTCTGGTCTGCCGTGGAAATTATTTTTCCAAACTGAATAAAGATTTTCGACGGATTGAACAAGTTTATCTGGAGTCGATTTCGATTCTGAAAATACTTGAGCCATGTTTTTTGACCAAAATGACTCAGGACTTGTTGGGGCCATTGGATTAGACACAATTATTTCTGGAGCTCCGTTAACGGGATTATTTGCAGGAAATATTGTTTCAACACATTCATTTTCTGAGAACCCAATGGCAAACGAATATTTTAAGACTTCATTGGAAAATCTTTGTGGTATAATAGGAGTCCAAATTTCAAGAGCATCCACCCACAGTGGATATGAACAATGTGCGAAAGTTTTCCCAAGCGAGAACCAGAGAAACAGCTTTTTCGCTTCTTCCATTGAATTAGCCGCAAATGATCTATTATCAGCGTGTCCCGAAAAACAACGATAGGCCCTTACTCGCATGAATCTAACGTCAAGATGAAAATGAGGCACATTAAAAGATTCTTTATTGATTCGGCATGGAGTTAAATCATCCATGAAACCAATTTTTCCGCCCAGACTATCGCCATAGGCTTTTTTATTTTCCATACGAGGATCGCCTAAAGGTAAACCTCCCACAATGGTCAATCCAACCTCGTTTCGGCGTCGATCTCTTTTAAAATCAGTCATTTTTTGTTCAACCCACTCCCTAATTGTTTGTCGTTCTATGCCCAGTCCAACCCTAATGGACCTTGGATTAGAGAGAATCGTTTTGCATTGATCATCTAAGGCCTTAATATCAGTCCAAGATAAATTGGCGAGTTGATCTTTTTTTACCCAAGTAAGGTCGATAAGAGAAATATTTCTTTCTGGATCGAGCATTTCTCTATTTGTGTTGTATGCCCAAATCGTAAAGGCCACTGGGAATTTTCCCTTAACATCAAAAAATTCCTTACCATTAATCAAAATCCCATCAATGTCTTTGAAACTGGCGAGGACTTCTCCTCTTAATTTTTGAAATATTGGCCGCTTGGTCATCCAGGCGGCTTTAGTAAATACAAGTAAAAGTGAATCACCGGGCAGCCCACTTTCCTCTGCAATTTTACAAATCTGCTTCATTTGTGCCAAGAAACAGCAATAGCGTTCAGAACTGGCGTCGTTACCGGTAAGTTCTACAATGGAAGGATGAATATTATATTTTATTGCTTCGGCTGTCTGGTCATCGTCACTTCTATATGGAGGGTTGCATAAGAAGGCTAATGGCTTATTTGGCTTGTGTCCTTTTTCGATTAAATATCTTTTTAAAATCTCAAGATAATCATCTGCACTTTTATCCAAAAAATTTAACCCTTTATTTTCATTTACCTTTGGAACAACTGTGAATTTCCCGTTGTGCCATGCGTCACCTTTCATTCTCTGTTCCACGGAGAAAAGTAATTCAGGCTCGATTTCACTTACTACCTTGTGTCTTAGTTCAAGTGGGGAACGCCAATTTGTAACAAGATTTCCGCTTCCACAGGCCGGATCAATAACCAGATAATTTTTCCCTAGATCCGGCAAGTGTTGTTTCACAAGCCACATCACAAACTTTGATAAATCTAAATCTGTAAAAAAAATTCCATGACCGATTCGGAAGTTTTTATCTACGGCGTCAAGAGCCTCGTCATAATGTGCAAAGAAATCGTCATTATTTTCGCCCTCACCCAACTGCACCGCATGATTTTCTACAAATTCTTTGAATAAAAGCCGTTTGCTGGAAATGAGGTTTTCTATTTTCTCACCACCGAGGGTTGCTTGGTCATCAACACGTTGGCTTATCTGTAATACGGACGTTTCATTCCAACCGAACACCATACTGTAAAAAGCCCGCACGGCTTTGATTGGTTGGGCAGGGTCAAAAAACTGGGGCATCTGTTTTAAAATGGTAATGAAATTTCTTGGAGTAATCTTCTGCCGAACCTTCTTGGCTTTACGGAGAGTATCTTCAAATGATTTAAGTTTCGTGAAGACAATATCGGATTGTGAACTAAATAAATCTCCAAAAAGTTCATCTCCCCCTGTCCAAATGGCCTTTTTATAAAGACTCTTTTTTTCAGTAGAGTATTTTCTCGCTAAATCTTTACCGAGAGTACTGGCTGCCTTTTTGCTAGATAGGACTTCCTGGATAGCTTCTTCTGGAAGATCATTAACTTGCCAGACTGCAAGAAACTGTTTCGCTGCTACAACGATCAATGAGAAATCAAGTTCACGCTTATATGCGAGGCCTTGGAAAAGGCCACATAACCAATCATTAGTTTTTCCTTTTAACTCCAAGACAAAATGACTAGGGACGTATCCATCAGATCTCTTGGCTTCGGATTGGCGAGTAAATGTATCGGGATAGAGTTTCCTAAAATAAGCTAAGGCAAGATCCTCGTTTGCTTTTTCTTCAGGACGAGAAACATATTTGAGCAGACCTTCTATGTGGCTGGGAAACTTCCTGCTCATTTAATGAATTTTAGGCTTCTTCTCTAAGCCATGCAAATAAATACATTTATGCTAAAAACCCTTTAAAAACGGGGTGTATCCCGGTGGCTGAATTGGGAACTTGTCCGCATTTGTCCCTGACGTGTCTGCTTATGTCCGTTGAATGAAAACCTCGTTTAGGACATTGTTCTCAAAACTTTGAGAGGTACCTTATGGACGAGGGAAGTCTTTTTATAACCCCGACTGTCAAACAAGCTCCTGGCTCATCGACGACCTCACCTGCCGAATTCAGACTTCTGACTGAAAAACCGCCCAGCAAATCGAGTCCTGGTCCTTCGCGAAATTAGTGGGACGATGCATTGTTGGGCCGACCTGAATATTTTCTAGTCCCCACCCAAAATGGAGATGGGCTTTAAAAACCCTTAGAATCGACCTTTCGTAAAAAAATCTAATCGCGTGATTTTATTCAAGCACGAATGCAAAACTTCAAAAGGGGGCTGAGGTCCCGGCTAAAAAAAATATTGCCCCTAAAATGAACGATTTTAGAGAAACTAGGGGCTAAGACTACCTCGATTGCGATCGATAGCTATAAGTACAAAACGACCCGAAAAAATGAAGGCCGTTAGACAGACTCCCCATTTCTTGTCCCAACCCAGACAAGAATTTTAATTGATGACGCTTTCGCAAAAAGGTCGATACCTTACCGGCCCGCATCGACCAGTCCTATATCGATTAATTGGATGGAAGGATCCGGGAAGAGTTTTTGGTTATCCAATACCAATCGCTGGCATGAAGAGAAGCTAATCCTTGAGGCCCAACTCAACGCCTACGGTTATGCGGACATCCCATATTATGAGAGCGGGAAGAAGATACTCGAACTCGGCAAACACATACATCAACTGTATTTAAGAACAACGGACCAAGAAAACGGGAACTCCTCAATCCGATCAAATCGAACTACTTTCTCAAGAACGGAACCCTCGAATATTCCTTAAAAAAGCCCTTCAACTGGACGGCCCAGTGGATCGCGCGTCCAGCAATGCTCGGGGACTTGGATTCGAACCAAGATTGACGGAGTCAGAGTCCGTAGTCCTACCGTTAGACGATCCCCGAAAGAATAAGATTTCGCATTCGCTTAATGAATTCGGTAAAATCTATCAACTCCAAAATCCAAGCGAGGGATTTATGAAATGGTTTGCCTTATCCGCCCTGTTTTTATCCCTGGCCGCAGGTCCCGCCCTGGGGGCCGAGGCCCAGGCCCTGCCCGAGAAGGTCCCGGTCGAGCTCTACGACGCCAAGGGGGCCATGATCGCCGAGATCAAGGTCGAAAAGGACAAGCTCGACCAGTACACCCAAGAGCAAAAGGCCAAGGGCATCGTCGTCAAGCCCCTGCAAAAGGCGCCGCCGCCCGCCGCCGCGACCCCCGCGCAAAAATAATTTTGCCGTCGGACGGGATTCGGTTAGTCTAGCCGTCTTCAGGGCTCAATAAAGGAGCTTAGCCATGATGACGGGTCTCATCCTCACGGCCGTTTCCCTGCTGTTCACCTTCGGCATCCTCGCGGTCGTCTTTTATTTCATCTACGTCAAGGTCATCAAACCCAACCAAAACGCCAAGCGCATCCTGCAAACCGGCGAGCCCGGCAAGGCCAAGGTGCTGGCTTTGGCCGATACGGGGGTCCAGATCAACAACAACCCTCAGGTCCTGATGACCCTCGAGGTTACCCCCGACCGCAGCCGCCGTCCTTACCAGGTGCAGACCAAGATGGTCATTTCCATGCTCCAGATTCCGCAATTCCAGCCCGGCGCGCGCCTCCTAGTGCGCATCGACTCGGCCGACCCCAATCAGGTGGCCGTCGCGGGCATCGACACCAGCCCCGCCTAGCTCAATCCGATTTCGCCTCGGTGTTCGGGAAGGGATCCGCCTGGACTGAGTAGGGCTCCGGAGCCTTTCGCGGAACGGGGGTGTTCGAGCGCAGATAATGGTATTCCTTGCCCGTATAGACGTTGACCGCCAGCGTACGCAGCTCCTGGCGCTTCCAATCCCGAGGGAGGCGCCGCGACTCTTTGCGGTCAAATAGGTCCGAGGCGCGCAGCACCTTGCCTTGGACTCTCTTCCACGCGGTCCAACTGATGCGCTCGGGAACCCTCCCCAAGGGGAAAAATTCCCGCAGCAACCAACGCTCGCTGGCCGAGGGGGTGTAGAAATATTCTCCGGGCCTCGGAGGAGGCACCCGCGCCCAGCGCCACAATCCGTAAACCCCCAGGCCGGTGAGCGCGAGCGCCCCCAGCAGACGAGGCAGATCCACCGAGGAACCGTTGCCGGCGGACGCATGTAGGTCGAAGGCGAGGCAGGCCAAGCCCGAGCGTCTCGACGGCGAGAAAGCGGAGAAAAGCGCGTCCAGCCGCAAGGCCTCTTGTCTTGGAATTGCCGGGCTCCGCGGTTCCAGAGACGGCCCCAAGAGGCGCTTTCCTAAGCCGGCGCCGAGGCGAAGCCCAAGGTACGAGGCTAGGGCATCCGTCACCCAAGTGGCGTTTGCCCGGCGCTCGCGCAGGCCGACGGCCTCTTCCGCGCGCCGCGCGGCCAGCAGGCCGGAGAAGAGCGAGGTCTGGAAGAGGGCGGGCCGGGCGAAGGCCAGCCGCGCGGGCAGGCGGGCCGCCGCGCCGTGGCCGAATCCGCCGAACAACTTCATGACTCCAAGTCCCAACAGGGCGCTCGTCCAGGCGCGGTGGAGGGGAGGCGCGGATTCGGGAGCCAGGAGCCGCTGAACGCCGACGAGGACCGGCGTCTCCGCCAGTAGGGCGGCCCCGCCCGCCAGCAGGCGCGTCGCAAGGGCGGATCGGCCCGCACCGGCGAGCCGAGACAGGGCCGCGGCCCCGGCGATCTCGCCCGCCCAGCCGGCGGCCAGCATGGGCAACAGTTGGCGGTAGTCCGTGAGGTCGCGGGCGAAGCGGGAGGCGAGGTATTCGAATCTCGGACCGAAGCTCCCCGTTCCGGCGACGGCGGCCAACTCCCGCTCGGCTGTCGCCGCGGTGTTTCCGGAAGCGTCCTCCTCCCGCAAGGCAGCGAAGAGCCGGGCCGCGCGCTCGTCATGGCCCTCCGCCCGCCAACGGCGGCCCAGCCGCAGCAGGTCTTCGTTGCGGAGGTCCTCGCGGGGATCGGAGACAAGGGCCGCAAGCTCGGCGGCGGAGGCCGCGTTCAGCGAGGCCGCGAGTCCGGGCGGCGGCGAGAATGGCTTTGTCGAAAGTCGGTTCATGGCCCTGGGCGCGCGAATCTTCCGGTGCGGCCGCCGCGCGGGGAGCGGCCTCCGGTCCCGAGCCTAAATGAAGGAAATGCGCCGGGTTTTTCGGGATGGGCCGGGAAAGGTTGTGTCCTTAGGGGGCGGGGCGGGAAGAAAAAAACTCGAAAAATCGTCGCAAAGGCCTTATAGGGCCCTTCGCAATGCCATCGATTCCCGAATCGATCCGGTCTCTTAAAGACTACAGCCTTTCGCAATTCCTCAAGGACCTCATGGCCGGAGGCATTGTCGGCGTGGTGGCCCTGCCCCTCGCCATGGCCTTCGCGATCGCCTCCGGCGTCCCTCCCGAGCGGGGCCTCTTCACCGCCATCGTCGCGGGCTTTCTGATCTCGGCCTTGGGCGGTTCCCGCGTGCAGATCGGGGGCCCGACCGGGGCCTTCGTCGTCATCGTCTACGGCATCGTTCAAAAATACGGCTACGACGGGCTGGTGATCTGCACCATCCTCGCGGGCCTGATGCTGATCGGCTTCGGCGTCGCGAAGCTGGGCGGCTTCATCAAATTCATCCCCGTCCCCGTCACCACCGGCTTCACCAGCGGGATCGCCGTCATCATCTTCAGCGGGCAGATCAAGGACCTGTTCGGCTTGAAGATTCCCAGCCTGCCGGCGCATTTCACCGAGCAGTGGCGGAGTTATTTCGAGCATTTCGGTTCGGCCGACCTGACGACCATCCTGCTCTCCGCGCTCTCCCTCGCCATCATCGTGTTGTGGCCGCGCGTGACCCGGCGAATCCCGGGCTCGATCGTCGCGATGCTTGTAGTCACCGTCTTGGTGCAGGTCCTTCATTTGCCCGTCGAGACCATCGGCTCCCGCTTCGGCGACATCCCCGCGACCCTGCCCAAGCCCGCCTTTCCTGAGCTGAGCTTCGAGAAGATCCGCATGCTGCTCAGCCCCGCCCTCACCGTGGCGCTGCTGGGTGCCATCGAGTCGTTGCTCAGCGCCGTCGTGGCCGACAGCATGACCGGGATGCGGCACAAGTCCAACACCGAGCTCATTGCCCAGGGGATCGCCAACATAGCGTCCCCGCTCTTCGGCGGCATCCCCGCGACCGGCGCGATCGCGCGCACCGCCACCAACGTCCGCAACGGAGGCCGCACGCCGGTGGCGGGGATGGTACACGCCTTGGTGCTGTTCCTGATCCTCCTGCTCTTCGGCCGCTGGGCCAAGCTGATCCCGCTCTGCGTCCTGGCCTCGGTTCTGGTGGTGGTGGCTTATCACATGAGCGAGTGGCACGCCTTCAAGACCCTGCTGAAGGCGCCCAAAAGCGACGTCGCGGTGTTGCTGGCGACCTTCTTTCTGACCGTCTTCTTCGACCTGACCCTCGCGGTGCAGGTAGGAATGGTCCTGGCGGCCTTCCTCTTCATGAAACGCATGGCCGACGTCACCAATATCGGGATGATCACGCGCCAGATCGCCGACCCGCAGAGCGCCGGGGTCGACCTCGAGGACCCGCTTTCGATCCACAGCCGCGAGGTGCCGCCGGGCGTCGAGGTCTTCGAGATCAGCGGGCCGTTTTTTTTCGGGGTGGCGGAGAGCTTAAAGGATACCCTCGACATCGTCGAGCAGCCGCCGAAGGTATTGATCCTGCGCATGCGCCACGTCCCCGCGATGGACGCGACCGGCCTGATGGCCTTGGTCGACCTCAAGCGGCGCTGCGACCAGCAGGGGACGACCCTGATCCTCTCGGGGGTGCATGCCCAGCCCTACCTGGCCATCGACAAGGCGGGAAAGATCGAGCTGTTCGGGGAGGCCAATGTCCTAACCAACGTCGATCTCGCGCTCAACCGCGCCCGGGAGATCCTGGGCCTGCCGCCGGCGCCCCCGCCGGAGAAGTTCGTCCCCAGCGTGGCTCGGGAGGAAAAGGGGTGAGTCGGGGGAGGCTTATTTTTTCGGCTTCCACTCCGGCTTGATCAGCTCGTGGGGGAGCATGTCGGAGTAGTGCACGTCGATCACCTTGTCGCCGATGCGGCGCGATTGGCGGCGGGTACCGAAATATCGCAGGCCGATCTTGCGGGCATTGCTGATCGCAATGGGGTTGTCGGCGTAATTTTCGCCCAGGATGTTGTGCAGCTTCAGCTCCTCGAAGCCGTACTTGCAGAGCAGCCATAGCGCCTCGGCGCCCAACCCCATGCCCTGATACTTCTTCTCGCCGATGGCCAGGCCCACCTCCGCCTTACGGTCCTCCCAATTGATGTGCATGAAGCCGCCGTCGCCGATCAGCTGGTCGTCGGGGATGTAGAAGATCGAGAAGACCCGCTGCGTGGGGTCGCGGTTGGTCTCTTCCACCCAGCGGATCTGCTCTTGCAGATTGGTCTGGTAGGTCATGTCGCGGAGGTGGCCGAAGATCTCGGGGTCGTTGAACCACTTCATGAAATACTCGGCGTGTTCCACGCTCAATGGGGAGAGGTAGAGGCGCTCGCTGCGGTAGAGGACGGGGTTCTTTCCTTTGGGCATGGGGGCATTCTACCCGAAGCGCGGGCGTTCAAAAAATCAAATTCCCGAGGGCAGGAAGTCGAGGCTCCAGCTCGAGCCGAACTGTAGCTCCCAGCTCAAGGGCAGGGAGGCGGCGGAGCCGTCCGCGTCCCGAGTGACTGTCGCCGGGGGCGAGATTAGGAACCTAAAATACGGAAAGATCGAGGCTTCCTGGGTGAGTTGGATATTGAGGGAGACCTGGCCTCCGACCGCGAAGAGCGAACCGGAAAAATTCGCCTCGCCTCCGCCCAAATCGTGGGGTTGGCTGAAGAGCTGCCTGAGGCCCGCGAGCGCGGCGATATCGAGGCGCAACATGCCGTAGCGGTGCAAGGGGATGCTGCCCTGCGCGCGGCCCAACAGATTTAGCTCGTTGAAGACCCAATTGCTGTCGAGCTGGGCCCCGATCCCCAGCCAGGGAATGGGGCGGAACAGGGCCCCGGCGCCGAGGCGGTAGAATTCGGGATAGCCGGCGTCCAGGCCGCGACTGCGGCCGGAACGGACGCTGAAGCTCAGTGGAAAATCCACATTCACCGAAAGCATGCGAAAGCGGCGCTCGGGCGGATGGTAGGGCTGCGTCATGTCGGCGCAACGGTCGCCGGGCAGCGGATTGGCGCGGATTTCCGGGGAACAGTGCTGGTTGGAGAGGACGGGGGGCGTCATGAAATCCTTCGGTCTTTCATGTGCCCCGGCGAATGCCTAACGGGATTATCGGCAAAAGTCCAGAAAGGGTGCGTCCGGGCGTTTCGGCGGAAATTCCGCATTTTCCTTGAAAAAATACCCCTTGGTCTTTAGGGGAAGGGCGTGTTCCAGCGCTACCAAAACCTCCACTTCGTCGGGATCGGCGGCATCGGCATGTCGGGGATCGCCGAGGTCCTGCTGAACCTCGGCTACCGCATCTCCGGCTCCGACCAGAAGCGCAGCCCGATCACCGCTCGGCTCAAGAAGAAGGGCGCCCGCATCCATTACGGCCACAAGGCCTCGCACATCGAGGGGGCCCAGGTGGTGGTGATCTCCTCGGCGGTGCGGCCGAGCAACCCGGAGGTCGTGGCGGCCAAGAAGGCGGGCATCCCCGTCATCCCCCGTGCCGAGATGCTGGCCGAGCTGATGCGTCTGAAATACGGCATCGCGGTGGCGGGCTCGCACGGCAAGACGACGACGACCTCCCTGGTGGGTCAGGTGCTGTCCGGCGCGGGCATGGACCCGACGATGGTGATCGGCGGACGCCTCAACAGCCTGCGCAGCAACGCCAAATTGGGCAAGGGGGAGTTTCTCGTCGCGGAGGCCGACGAGTCCGACGGCTCTTTCCTCAAGCTCAACCCGACCATCGCCGTCATCACCAACATCGACCCCGAGCACCTCGACCACTATAAGGACTTCGAGGCCCTCAAGGAGACCTTCGTCGCCTTCGCCAACAAGGTTCCCTTTTACGGCAGCATCGTCGCCTGCGCGGACCATCCCGTGGTCCGGGAGCTGTTGCCGCGTTTCCAGCGCAAGGTGGTGACCTATGGGCTCGAGTCGCCCGCCGACTACGGCGCCGAGAAGATGGTCCAGGAAGGCCTGCGGCAGCGCTTCACCGTTCTCTACCGCAAAGAAAAGTTGGGGGAAGTGGTCCTGCAGTCGCCCGGCCGGCACAGCGTCGCCAACGCCCTGGCCGCCATCGCGGTGGGGCGCGAGCTGGACATCCCCTTTCGGAAGATCGCCGCGGCGCTGAAGGGCTTCCGCGGCATCGAGCGCCGCTTCCAGGTGCTCTGCGACAACGGCGTCACGGTGATCGACGACTACGGCCATCACCCGGTCGAGATCCGCGCCACTTTAAAGGCCCTGCGCGAGGCCTTCCCCGAGCGCCGCCTGATTGCCTTGTTTCAGCCGCACCGCTACACCCGCACCCGCGACCTCTTCCACGACTTCGCCCAGTCCTTCGGCGACGCCGACAAGGTCTTTCTGACCGAGGTCTACCCCGCCGGCGAGGACCCGATCGTCGGGGTCTCTTCGCGCGCCCTACACGACGCGATGGACCAGGCCAAGACCGTCTTTCGCGCCGACAAGCTCTCCCTGATCCCCGCGGTCCTCGAGCAGGTCCAACCCGGCGACGTGGTCCTCAGCCTGGGCGCGGGGGATATCACCAAGATCGGGCACGAGCTGGCCCGTCAGATCAAAAAGGCCGGCGGCGCGAAGTCTCCCGCTCCCTAATTCACTCAACCCTTGGGCAAAAAAATACCCGGACGCCTTGCGGCGTCCGGGCTGTTCCGGGTTCTCCCCGTCCCCGAATCCGATAGCTTGCGCCCCCGGATTGCAATTCCTTGCGGAATGGGAACGGGATGAGTGTGGGTGGGTAGACTTTTTTCGGCCGAAGACAAACTCCTACGTCGCGAAAGCAGGTCGAAATTAAACCTGTCGCCGGGTTGGAGTGCCTTGTGTGGAGTGCGTTCTTGGATGGGGGATTTCGCGATGAAGCGAAGGAAACGACCCGAGCCCCCGTTCTTAATTCTATTTTCGGATTAATCCGGAATAGGTTGCTCCGTCAATCGAAAGCTAGACTATTTTTTTTAGGTTCTTTGGTATTCCCATGGGGTACACTAAAAATCCTCAAGGCCTGTTTCCTCCGAGGGCGGGAGGCTCTCTGGGCCGTCGCCGAGCACGATGCCGTCACCGCCGCATTCCTCATCCTCCATGCTCGGCTCAGTGAGGAGAAAACCGGAGTTGAAATTCACGATGGCAGGAGCATCGCCTTCCCTGAAATCCTCCCTCGGCTCGAAGCGGGGTGTTAACAAAATATTTCCCTCCGCTAACTTCACGTAAAGAAAATCCGCGCTCGGAGGCATGGTGCCCTGGATGTAGACCAGGACTTCACCGACTTTCATTCCCGACAAAGTCGGCAGGTCGACCGGCTCTTCATCCAACCTGGCCTGCAATTCCGGGTCAATGCTGAAGTTCACGCCGGTAAGCGAGGTTAGATCCTCCGCGACCTGATTCAGGGTGGCCTCCGCCGTGACGTCGTAGGAAAGCCCGGTAAAATCGGGATCCGGGTTGTCTGAGCCGACCAAACCCTCCGAGCCGCACCCCATGGCGCTGAGCAAAAGACCGATAGTCATCCACTTCCATTTCATAATTCCACCTCTCATTTCCGCTAATTATTCGCCGGGACGATCCGGCTGAATTTCCGTGTCATTGACTTTAAACATGTCCGCATAAGCGTCGTACTGTTCTTTTGTAATGTCGTTTTGCTCGGCGATCTTGCGGGCTTCATCCTGGTCTGCCTTGCGCAGCAACATTTTCATCAAGCGGCGGCGCTCGAGCTCCTTTTTATCGGGATCTCCCTGGTACGTGAACAGGATCGTCGCCAGGTGGTATTTCAAAACCTTGGTAAAGGGCGGGCGGCCCATGAGGTTTTCGCGAGTCGGGCCCTTGGGATTGGCGCTGTATTCCTCGCCCAGCCCCATGAGGTGGCCAAATTCGTGGGCGATGGTTCGCGCATTGTTTGTCTCCCAAAAGTTGGCGGCATCCGCGTTCTTTTCCTTGGGCGGGTCGCCGGGATGCACCTTGACCCGTTTTTTCATGGGATCCTTCGGGGCCTTGCAATCGTCCAGGACGACGACGTCAAAGACGAAGCGGATTCTCTTTTCCGGTGCACCGGGCTTGATGCGCAGCTTGCTTCCGCAGGAGTTCCAAATCTCGGTGACCCGTTTAATGCGTTCGTCGATGAAGGTCTGCACCTCTTCCTTGGTGAGGCCTTCCTTTTCTTCGGTGGCGGGATCATCAACCGGGTCGGGACAGAGCTCGACTTTCAAGGTGATAACGGTTTCATCGGCGCCGGTATCGTCCACTGTGACGCCTTCAATGGCCCATAAGTTATTCAGGAAGCCAAGGCTGAGAAAGAAGGCAAGAAGTAAGCCGAAAACTTTTTTTTTCATAACCATCCACCATCTTCTATTGAATCGAATCGGGAGCGCATTCCTGTCCCCATACGGTGAGGGGGCCCCTTCCGGATGCAGCAAGCAGGTATCTTTATGAAAGGATGATGAGTTTTGGAGGCATTCTTTCAGCCGCCGACGATCTTCCCGGCCCGGGCACCTCCTCAAAGAGCCTGGGATTTCCGACTATCCGGAAACGATCGAGCCAAGGCCTGGAAATCAAAGCAGTGGATTAGGGCAGGGACGGGTCCCGGCACTTTAATAATCCTGGCCTGCGGTCCAATTGATAAAGTCGTATTTGATGTTGAGCGGACTCTTGACGGAACCCTTCTCGAGCGGGCCGACATATTTGAAGCAGGGTTTTTTCTCGACGCAATTCTGGCTTTGAATCAATTTATCCTTAAAGAACCCGAAGGAAAGGACCAAATCCGGAACTTTATACTCCCAAGTGCCGTTGATGTTTTTTTGATGCTCGATTTTTTTGTTATTCCTATCGTATTCGTAGCTGTATTCGGTAATAACCACGGCCTTGCCGCCGGCTTTAAGTTCGAAACCGACTCCCCAATCGGCCTCGGTATAGGACGTGTAGGTTCCCAATGCCGGGCCAATCGACGTATCTGCCGCCAGACAATTGAATCCGAGAAGTAACAGACAATAAGGAAGAATTTTGCGCATCCAAAGAAAGCTCCAGACGATGAGGTAAATTTTGCATTGTGCTCAAGTCGTGAGGCCTCCCCATTACGCTACAAAAGCAGCCCTCCGCATCTTCCGCAAACGGCCGACTTCATCCGCTTGAACGGAGGATTCTTGATTGAAAATTTTCCGCTGGAAGGGTGGGATTGGCAATACTTAACCCTCAGCCGTGGGAAGGGTGCTGGGGAGCCAATGTCAAAAAAGTGTTTAAAAACAATCTCTTCTCTTTACTTTACCTAAGAAACCCCTTAAAGGATCTCTAGGCCGCCGAACCGACAACCCGGTTTTGGAGGGTCTTCTATTCTGCCAACGGGATGATAGGAGTTCTCATCACATCATGGATGCCGCACTGATCGAATCCTTGCTTCAGGAACGGGCGCCGCAGCTTCCGGAGGAGGGTTGGCAGCAACAGCTGACCGGCCTCGCGCGCGGCGAGGTCCGCCTCGACGAGCCGCTCAAGAAACACACCACCTTGCAAATCGGCGGGCCCGCCGACGCCATGGTCTTTCCCGCCGACCTCGAGGACCTGCGCGCCCTCGTCGCCTTCGCCCACGACAAGCGCGTCCCCTGGATGATCCTGGGTTGGGGCAGCAACGTCCTGGTCCGCGACGGCGGGGTCCGCGGCATCGTGTTCCGCCTACAAAAGACCTTCTCGCGTTTCGAGGTCCTCGATCAGACCGAGACGGAGGCCCTCGTCGAGGCCGAGGCCGGCGTGCCGCTCCCCAAGATCGTCGAGGCCGGCAAGCAGAACGGCTGGCTGGGCGTCGAGACCCTCTACGGCATCCCTGGCTCGGTGGGCGGCGTCCTCAAGATGAACGCGGGCACCCGCGCCGGCGATATCTCGGCCTTCGTCGAGTCCATCACCGTGCTTCGGCCCGACGGCACGCTGCACACCTATCCGCGCAAGAAGATTCATTTCGAGTACCGCAGCTCCAACCTGCCTGGCAGAGAGATCGTCGTCTCCGGAAAGTTCCGCTTTAAGAAGGGCGAGCCCGCGGCGGTGCAGGAGGCGGTCGCCAAATACCAAAAGAAGCGCCACGATTCGCAGCCGCTGGACACCGCCAACGTGGGCTCGGTGTTCAAGAATCCCGAAAAGGGCTTCGCCGCCGAGATGATCGACGAGCTGGGCCTCAAGGGGGTGCGCGTCGGCGGGGCGCGCATCAGCCAAAAACACGCCAACTTCATCGTCAACGAAAACGGGGCCAGCGCCCGCGACGTGCTGGTGCTGATCGGCCTCATCCGCGACAAGGTGAAAGACGAGCTCGACGTCAAGCTCGAGCTCGAGGTGAAGGTGATCGGCGAAGATGAACCCGTTTAAAGACAAGATCGTCGGCGTCCTGATGGGCGGGCTCTCCAAAGAGCGCGAGGTCTCGCTGCGCAGCGGCGGCGCCGTGCTCGACGCCCTCTTGCTGCGCGGCTACGACGCCGTGCCCATCGACGTCGGGGCCGACATCGCCGAGCAGCTGAAGAAAAAAGAGATCGAGGTCGCCTTCCTCGCCCTGCACGGCCGCTACGGCGAGGACGGCTGCATCCAGGGCCTGCTCGAGATCGCGGGCATTCCCTACACCGGCTCCTCCGTCCTGGCCTCGGCCTTGGCGATGGACAAGCACCTGACCAAGGACATCGCCCGGCAGGAGGGTCTGCCGACGCCCGATTCGCTGTTCTTCGACGCCTTCCACGAGGACCTCGACGCCTTCCTGGCCAAGTTTTGCCTCTCCTTTCCCTTGATCGTGAAGCCCAGCCGGGAGGGCTCGACCATCGGCATCGCCAAGGTCGAGAACGCCCGCGAGCTGAAATCCGCCATCCACGAGGCGGCCCAGCTCGACAGCCGGGTCTTGGTCGAAAAATTCGTCCAAGGGCGTGAGGTGACCGTGCCGGTGCTCAACCAAGAACCCCTTCCGGTGCTTGAGGTCGTTCCGAAGAGCGGCTTCTACGACTACGCCTCCAAGTACACCGCCGGGGCCACCACCTATATATGCCCGGCCGAGATCGGAGAAGCGGCGACGAAGCTGGTGCAGGATTACGCCAAGCGCATCTATCGCCGCATCGGCTGCGAGGGGGTGGCGCGGGCCGATTTCATCATCGGGGAGGACCAAGTCCCCTATTTCCTCGAGATCAACACCCTGCCCGGCATGACGGCGACCTCCCTGGTGCCCAAGTCCGCCGCGGCGACGGGGATGTCCTTCGAGGATTTGGTCGAGAAGATCCTGGCGACGGCGAGGGTGAAGATCCAATGAAGAAGCGCGGCCCGCTATTGCGCAAGAAGAACGTCAAGAAAGAGGCCCGGCAACGGCGCTTCAAGTGGCTGGCGCGCGCCCTGTTCGTCGCGGCCCTGGTCGGCGGCTTCGTTTGGGGCGGCGGAAGGGCCCTGACCTACCTCGACTTCTTCGACCTGCAAAAGATCGTGGTCTCCGGCAATCCCCAAAGCCTGAGCGAGGCCGAGATCGTCCGACGCTCGGGGGTGCAGCTCGGCACCAACCTCTTCAAGATCAAGGTGCAGGACGTGCAATTTCGTCTCCAACAGCACCCTTATTTCAAATTTGTCTCGGTGCAGCGGCAGATCCCGCATACCCTGGTCCTGGAGATCCGCGAGCACCTGCCCGAATTCGTCCTCAACGCCGGCCGGCTCTACTACGTCGACAAGGAGGGGGAGATCTTCAAAGACATCACCGACTCCGACGAGAGCCGCGACTTGGTCGTACTCTCCGGGTTCAGCGACGAGAGCATCCTGACCGACCCGCAGGGCTCCCGCGAGGCGATGCGGGCGGCGGCCCAGCTGCAAAAGGCCTTCCGCGAGGCCTCCTTCGCGGCGGATTTGGGCTTAAGCGAGATCCATTATGAAAAAAATATTGGATTTACCCTCTACCCAGAAAAGAAAAAGTATAGTATCAAGGTAGGACTGAAGGATTTTCCCGATAAGATCAAAAAGTTCGAAGAGATCTGGGATAAAGTACAAAAATCCAGCGCGCGCATCTCATCCATCGACCTGAACTACCCCGGGAAGGTCTTGATGACGCTGTAGACGGGCCGTCCCCTGGACCGGGAAGGGCCCGCGAGGTGCGAACCGCTCGGGATGAGAGAGACAATTCATGGCCAAGAAAGAAGACCTGATCGTCGGCCTCGATATCGGCACGACGAAGGTGTGCGCCATCGTCGGTGAGGTCACCGAGGACGGCATCGACATCATCGGGATCGGCTCCCACCCCAGCAAGGGGCTGCGCAAGGGCGTGGTCATCAACATCGAGTCGACCGTCGACTCGATCAAGCGGGCCGTGAGCGAGGCCGAGCTGGTCGCCGGCTGCGACATCACTTCGGTTTACGCGGGCATCGCCGGCGGGCACATCAAAGGCCTCAATTCCCATGGCATCGTGGCGGTCAAGGACAAAGAGGTCGGCGAAAACGACTTGGTCCGGGTGATCGACGCCGCCCAGGCGGTGGCCATCCCGCTGGACCGCGAGGTCATTCACGTCATTCCCCAAGAGTACATCATCGACGACCAAGATGGCATCAAAGAGCCCCTCGGCATGTCCGGGGTGAGGCTCGAGGCCAAGGTCCACATCGTGACCGCGGCGGTGACCAGCGCGCAAAACATCGTCAAGTGTGCCAACCGTTGCGGCCTCAACGTCGCCGACATCATCCTGCAGCCCCTGGCCTCGGCCGAGGCCGTGCTCACCCCCGACGAAAAAGAGCTGGGCGTGGCCTTGGTCGACATCGGCGGCGGCACCACCGACATCGTCGTCTTCTCCGAGGGCGCGGTGGTCCACACCTCGGTCCTGACCCTCGGCGGCAACCACGTCACCAACGACGTGGCGGTGGGCCTGCGCACCCCGGCCGGTGAGGCCGAGCGCATCAAGCAGAAATACGGCTGCGCCTTGAGTTCAATGGTGCAGAAAGACGAGACCATCGAGGTTCCCTCGGTAGGCGGGCGCAAGCCGCGCATCCTCTCGCGCCAAATCTTGTCCGAGATCATCGAGCCGCGGGTCGAGGAGATCTTCTCTCTGGTCCGCCAAGAGATTATCAAGTCCGGCTACGACGACCGCATCGCCAGCGGCGTGGTCATCACCGGCGGTAGCACCATCCTCGAGGGCATGCCCGAGCTGGCCGAGCAGGTCTTCAACATGCCCGTCCGCCGCGGCACCCCCCGCGCCATCGGCGGCCTGGTCGACGTGGTCAAGAGCCCCATGTACGCCACCGGCGTCGGCTTGGTGATCGCCGGCAGCAAGGGCAACGACACCCACCGCTTCAAGGTCCGCGAATCCAACATCTACCACAAGGTGAAGGGGCGGATGAAAGAGTGGTTCGGGGAGATTTTTTAAGGATTTCATTTTAGAACGGCGTTATTTGGCCCATTCGAAGCATTTGTTGTCGCAGACCCTTGCGCCGTCCTCAATGGAGTAAGTTTTGTAGGCCTCGGTGACGCAAACACCCACGTATTTGGAGAGATCCAGATCCCAATAATCGTGTGCGAATATACTTTTTCCTTCCACGCAATTACCGGAGGGATCGGTCACGACGTCATGAAAGGTCTCTCCGAGATTGTCATTTATCTGTCCTGCAACTTTGGCGAAGTCGCACATGGCGGTCGGATTATCAATCAGGACGACCACGGCCTTTCCGTATTTTGTTGATAGGGGATTCATGCATTGCTTGGTGACAGGGTCGACCCAGTCTTGGGTCCGGGGGATGCCTTTCACGCATTCCGTCAAGAGCATGGAAATTTGGGCCCTTTCACCGGCATCTCTCCCCAGCTTATAACAATAGTGGGTGATGGTCCCCCCGGTGCTTAATGGGCCGACGGCTTTAAATACCGGGTCCTGCGAAGCCTTTAAATTGACTAGGTAGGAATATAAACTGCTGCACCATTCCATTTTTAGGAATTGGTCTTTGTTCTCTACGCAAGGATCTAAGGGGATCCTGATCCGTTCTAGCAGATTATCCTGGATAGTCCGCTGGATCGGAGTGCCCGATAATTCCTGTGGGCTGGGCTTAGGGGGTGCCGTCAATTCGCCACGGATAGGCTTAATGAGGTCGATCTGGGACGGGCGTAAGTCAGTTTGAATTTCTAAATTTTCCTGGGCGAGGGCCCGGGCGGAAAAAATGAAAAGGATCCCGGTTCCGACTACCCATGGATACATGAGTTTCCGTTTTTTTATTTTTTCAAGCATACACCCCCCTTTGAAACCGAAGGGCTTGCCCCAGACAAACCCGAAACCGGTCGCCAAGATTAAAAATTAATTGAGTCTTTTAATCCCAATAGAAAATCGAAACCCTATAAATATCCCCTTGAAATCCCCAGTCTAAAGGGACTTAGGCCGAATGACAAGGAGCGGGTAAGGACTTGTCATGGAAAGCTCTCTTTAAAAATAAAATGGGCATTCATTCCCAAACATAAAGGATCACTTTTAAACTATTTCGTAACAAGCTTTGCCGACGTAGGAAAATCTCCATGCCTGTTTTTGGTGGGCTTTGGAAAAAAAACGCTTGGAATTTCGATCCTCTCTGGTGAAATTTTTTAGTTGGGAATATATAAAAATTCAGTATAGGTTTTTTTGGAAAGACGGGGATCTCTTCCAATCCCTTTCTTCATCTCTTTCAGGTCCCTAAAAACGCCCCGGGCGTTTCCCATATCCATCGACAACATCAAGCTCATGCGTCCGCTTTGCGACGTCGGCGGCGCCTGGAGGAGAGATCCCATGTTCGAATTCGAAGAAAATCTCGCCCAAAACGCAAAGATCAAGGTCATCGGCGTCGGCGGCGGCGGCGGCAACGCGGTCAACACCATGATCCGGGCCAAACTCGACGGCGTCGATTTCGTGGCGGCCAACACCGACGTGCAGGCGCTCAAGTACTCCGAGGCCCCGATCAAGATCCAGATCGGCACCAAGGCGACCAAAGGATTAGGCGCGGGCGCCAACCCCGAAGTCGGGCGGAACGCCGCTATGGAAGACCAGGCGACCATCGCCGAGGTCTTGGGCGGCTCGGACATGGTCTTCATCACCTGCGGAATGGGCGGCGGCACCGGCACCGGCGCGGCGCCGGTCATCGCCAAGGTCGCCAAAGAGCTGGGGGCCTTGACCGTCGGCGTCGTCACGCGACCCTTCGCCTTCGAGGGCAAGAAGCGCTCCAAGCACGCCGACCTCGGCATCGAGTCGCTGAAGGAAAGCGTCGACACCCTCATCGTCATCCCCAACGAGCGCCTGCTGACCGTCGCGGGCAAGGACACGCCGATGATCGACACCTTCAAGATGGCCGACGAGGTCCTCCTGCAGGCGGTCAAGGGCATCAGCGACCTGATCACCATCCCCGGCCTGATCAACCTCGACTTCGCCGACGTCCGCACCATCATGGGCGAGATGGGCATGGCGCTGATGGGCACGGGCATGGGCCAAGGCGAGAGCCGCGCCATGGAGGCCGCGCAGAAGGCGATCAGCTCGCCCCTGCTCGAGAACGTCTCCATCAACGGCGCCACCGGCATCATCATCAACATCACCGGCCCCTCCGATATGACCCTCTTCGAGGTCAACGAGGCCAGCAAGCTCGTCCAGCAAGAGGCTCACGAGGACGCCAACATCATCTTCGGGGCGGTCATCGACGAGCGGATGAAGGACGCCTTGCGCGTCACCGTCATCGCGACCGGCTTCAATAAAGAGGTGAAGAAGTCCACCTACGCGCCCGCGACCACCCTGCCGAAATACAAGAACGTTCACAGCGCCGCGACCCACGCCGCTCCGCCGCCTCCCACCCCCGTCGTCATTCGTTCCCAGCCGGCCGCGCCGGTCGAGTCGGCGCCCGTCGCCGAGCGCCGCGAGATGCCGCAGGCGGACATCCGGGCCAAGTTTTTCTCCCGCGAGGCGGCGATGCACGAGGACGACGGCGAAAAGCAGTACGACCTGCTGAAAAGCCGGGCCGGCGGCGAGATGAGCGAGCTCAAGAAGCTGGTCGCGGAGATCGGCGTCGTGGACATGAGCCAAGACGAGTACGACATCCCGACCTTTTTGCGGAAGCAGGCTGACTAGTTTTGGCGAATTTGGGGCTATGATTTCGCGAATCGTATCTGTTTGCCGATTCGGTAGGGGCCGTTCGCGAACGACCCCTACGGATTCCGCAAAGACGCGGAACTGATAAGACAAGCGAATGGCGAAAAAAAACCCCGAAAAGGAAAATCTACCCGAATCCCGCGGCTACCTCCACGAGATCCTCGGCATCATCGCGATGACCCTGGGGATCTTCGTCCTGATCTGCCTCTATTCCTATTCGCCGCTCGATCCCTCCCTCAATTCGGCGGCGGGCAGCAAAGAGGTCCGCAACTACGGCGGGCTGATCGGCTCCTACTTGGCCGACCTGCTGATCTCCGGCTTCGGGTTGGGCAGCTTTCTCATCGCCTCCTTCCTCATCCTGGCGGCCTACCTTTGCTTCACCAAGAAGCGCGAGCGTATCCGCCTCCCGGAGGCCCTCCTGCTGGTCTTAGCCCTGGTCATGGCCTCGGTGCTCTTCCAGCTCAAATGGAACACCGTCTCCCTCTTCGGCCACAACACGCTGGCCGGAGGACTGATCGGGGCGGTGATCGGCGAGCAGCTGCGGCGCTACCTAAGCGACGTCGGATCCTATCTCCTGGTGATCTCGGTGGGCCTGCTCGCCTTCATCTGGGGCACCAAGATTTCCCTGGTCGATCTGGCCGAGCAGGTCCGGCTCTTTTTCGCCGGCATCGGCCGCAAGCTGGCCTCGCTCGCCACCATCTACCGCGCCCGCTGGGAGAAGTTTTTGGAAAAGCGCCGGCAGGAGAAGGAGCGGGAAGAGAAAGAGGCGCAGGTCCAGGCCCGCGCCGCCATGCCCGCCCCCAAGCCGAAGATCAACCTGCCGAAACGCATCGACGGTTCCGAGCCCAAGCCCGCGGAGGCTGCCGCGCCTCGCGCCCCCGAGGCGCCACCCCCGGCCCTGCGTCCCGTGGCGCCCCCCGCCCCGGCCGCGCCCGGCGGCGCCGAGCCGAAGATCTTCCAGCGGGCCCCGGTCAAGAACGACAGCAAGAAGGACGACCAGCTCCCCATCCAGAAGCTTTCCGGCGACTTCGAACTGCCCCCCATCGCCTTGCTCGATCCGGTGCCCCCCAGCGCCGCTGATCAGACCGTCGACGAGGAGAGCCTGAAGGCCTCCTCACTGCTGCTCGAGAGCAAGCTCCGCGACTACAACGTCGAGGGTCGGGTCACCGAGATCCATCCCGGCCCCGTCGTCACGATGTACGAGTTCGAGCCCGCAGCCGGCGTCAAGGTCAACAAGGTCACCAACCTGGTCGACGACCTCTCGCTTTCCATGGGCGGGCGCCCGGTGCGCATCGTGGCGCCGCTGCCGGGCAAGCCGGCGATCGGCATCGAGATCCCCAATCACGAGCGCGAGACCGTCTATTATAAAGAGATCGTCGCCGATGCCCGCTTCCAAAAGGCCGAGTCCAAGCTGACCCTGGCCTTAGGCAAAAACATCGAGGGCATCCCGGTCGTCGCCGACCTGGCGAAGATGCCCCACCTCTTGGTCGCGGGCGCGACCGGCGCGGGTAAATCGGTGGGCTTGAATTCTTTCATCTTGAGCCTCCTGCTGCGCAACACGCCCGAGGACGTCCGCTTTATCTTCATCGACCCGAAGATGCTCGAGCTCTCGATCTACGCCAACATCCCGCACCTCCTGCTGCCGGTCGTGACCCAGCCGAAGAAGGCGGCGATGTCGCTGCGCTGGGCGGTGGCCGAGATGGAGCGGCGCTACCGCCTGCTCTCGGACGGGCAGGTGCGGAACATCGCCGGCTACAACAAGAAGTTCGAAAAGGGAGGCTTCAAGGACCATCCGGCCGCGCCGGTGGCCGAGGGCGAGATGCCGATCGTGCACGACGCCAAGCTGCCTTACATCGTCATCATCATCGACGAGTTGGCCGATCTCATGATGGTCGCCGGGCGCGAGGTCGAGGAGTACATCACCCGCCTGGCCCAGATGGCCCGCGCCGCCGGCATCCACATGATCCTCGCGACGCAACGCCCCTCCGTCGACGTCATCACCGGCATCATCAAGGCGAACTTTCCCTCGCGCATCGCCTTCAAGGTGACCAGCAAGCACGACTCGCGCACCATTTTGGACTCGATCGGCGCCGAGCACCTCTTGGGCAACGGCGACATGCTCTTCATCCCGCCCGGCCTCTCCAAGCAGATGCGGGTGCACGGCGCCTACGTCAGCGACCAAGAGGTGCTGCGCATCGTCGACCACCTCAAGAGCCAGGGCCGCCCGGTCTACAACGAAGAGATCATGAACATGAAGGACCCGACCGAGGCCGGTCCCGACGGCATGGACGAGGAGAGCGACGAGCTCTACGACCAGGCCGTGGCCGTGGTCACCGAGACCGGCCAGGCCTCGATCAGCATGGTCCAGCGCCGCCTGCGCATCGGCTACAACCGCGCCGCCCGCATGATCGAACGCATGGAGGCCGAGGGCATCGTCAGCGCCCCGATGGGCGCGAAGGGCCGCGAGGTCCTGGCCCGCGGCTACGGGACCGAGGGCTGATCCGCCGTGGCCTCCTTTTCCGTGATCCTCGTCCGACCGCTCTTCTCCGGCAATCTCGGCTCCGTCGCCCGCGCCATGAAAAACATGGGGCTGAAAGACCTGCGCCTGGTCGCGCCCAAGGCCGACAGGGAGGACCTCGAGGCCCGCAAGATGGCGGCCCACGCGCAAGACGTCTTGAAAAAGTCCAAGGTGTTTTCCGATTTGAAAGCGGCGGTGGCCGGCTTCGACCTCGTCGTCGGCACCTCGCGGCGCAAGGGCCGCGAGCGGGGCAACTGGACCGAGCCCCGCGGCTTCGCCGAGGCCGCGCAGAAATTTCCGCCGCGCTACAAGGTCGCGCTGGTCTTCGGCCCCGAGGACAGCGGTCTGCTCAACGACGACGTCGCGCTCTGCCAGCGGATGATCCACATCCCCAGCCACAAGGCCTTTCCCTCCCTCAACCTGGCGCAGGCCGTGATGGTGATCGCCTACGAGCTGTATTTGGCGACCTCCGGCATCCTGGCGCGGAAGAGCTCCGTCCCCGCCGAGAAAAAGGCCGCCAAACTGGAGGCCCTCGAGGCCATGTACGAGGATCTGGGCGCGCTCTTGGGCGAGATCGGCTTTTTAAACAAGCAAAACCCCAAGCATCTCATGCGCCTGCTCAGGCAGCTCTTCAACCGGGCCCGGCCTACCGACAAGGAGGTGAGGATCTTCCGGGGGATCTGCCGGCAGGTCCGCTGGTGGCGGGGTCAAAAGGCTTTGACATAAAAAATTGGCATCTAGTATGAGTTTTACGCCGATAATCCCTGGGACGAATCTTTGAGTTCGCGGAGCCTAGGCCATGTACTGGTTTAACAATCAATTCAGCGAGTTAACCCGGTCAATCCTGTTCCCGGGCGGAGGCGGGGCCTCTGGCGGGGACAATTACGCCTCATTCAACCCCCGTTCCGCGCCCGATTATCACTCCCGATTGCCCGATGAGCCCTTCAGCGGCGGCAATTCCGCAGGGCGTAGAAGGGGAGGCGCCGGCGACTATGAGGGGGGAGACCACCACGCCGCTCGATCCTCGAGGATGAGGTCGGACGACGATGCCTGGCGCCGAAGCGCGGAACGCGACCAATACCTTCGCGACTCCGAAGACGTGGCCCGTCAGGCCAACCGCCCGGCGGCCCCGCGAAATCCCAACCCCCGGCCCCCCGAGGCGCCGCGCAGCAATCTGCCGCCGATTTTGCAGGGCCCCTTGCGCCTGCCGCCCATCTTCCGTCCGCCGGAGGGTCCGCGCCCCGATACGCCCAATCCTACGGGACCCTTGCGGCTTCCCAGTCTTCCCTCGATCCCCGCTCCCTTTCGTCGTCCCGGCGGCGGGAATCCCTAAGCGCTTTCGTAAGCCGATTATTTAGCGCCGGATAGCGTTCCGTGTTCTCGCGCGTCTTGGCGCTTACGCTTCCGCTAGCGCGGCCTTCAAGGCGTCTTGCCTCGGCGCTTGCAATACAGATAGGCGAGGCCCGCCCACTGCAGGCACCAGGCGTAGCGCTCGACCGTCTCCTGAGAGGCGGGAGAAAGCCGACAACCCAGGCCGCTCCCCTCCAGATAGGCGGGGGCGGAGGCGGTGGTCTCCAGCGACGGCTCGGGGATCCCCACGATTTTTTCCGGAGACTGGGGGAGATCCGGGGACGGCGGCGCGGGTTCCGGACTGCCGTCGACCGGGATATGACCCGAATCGATCGCCTCCTCCAAGGCCTCCCGCGGGTCGGCCCGGATGGTAAACAACAGGTCGTTGAAATCCCGGTCCGATCTTTCCCAGGGCAGGTCCTCGATGCCCAGGATGATTTGCCCGCGGTCTTCGGTGGCCAGCATCGCCAAGTGGCGGTGGCCGTCGGGATTGAGGCCGTCCAAGGTATAATACGTGGCGTTTAAGTCGCGAAATCCGTTCGCCTCGAGGAAGAAGCCCATCCGCGTCCCGGCCGGAAATTTTCCCAACACCGAGGTGTCCCCGCTGCGCAGCTCGCCGCCGCTGCCGGCCTGCGAGGCGTTCTCCCATAAGATTTTCCGAAGGGTGATCTCGGATTCCGAGATGCGGCCGTCAGCGTCGAGGTCCTGGTAGAGAAAATATCCGAAGGAATTTTGGAAGCCGGCGCCTTCCCAGAGAAAGGTCACCTCGATCTCCGCCTCGCGATACAGGTGGAGGTTGGGATCGATCCGGAAGTCCAGCAGCCGCGGCGCGACCTCCCGGCCCTCGGGGAAGAGCTCGCGGATCTCCTCCATGAGAATCGGATCGGGCTCCACATAACGGGATTCCAAGGCGGCAAGGGAGAGGGAAGGGGAGGCCAAGGTCGCGGCCCAGAGGGCCAGGAAAAGATAGTTTCGCATTGCAGGCTCCTTTCGCAACAGGTTCGCGGAAAGGGAATGCAAGGCGGAGGCCGTCGGGCCCCGCGGAGGCGCGCGGCCGAAATGCTTGGAGTTTTTTCGGCAAGGCCCCGGACCGCCCGGCGAAAGGGTCGCGATTTCGAACGCCGGGGTTCGAAATCGCGACGGTCGAAAAAAGCCCCGCCGAGGCGGGGCTGGGATCAATGCAGTTTCCTAGTCTGTCGGTTGTGGCTCAATAGGGGTAGGTACTGACTGGGGATCCATTCCTCCGGGGCTACTTGGTTGAAGGAGCGCAGCAAGCGGTCCATCAGGCCCAGGTGGGGGCGCTTCAAGTAGGCCCCTGGCGTTTTTCGTTTGGGTTTTCCGGCCCGGATGGGGGTCGGGGTTCTGCGGAGGATACCCTTGGTTTGAGTGTGTTTCACGGAGGACCTCCTTTCTTAGCCCGTCCTGCCTCGTGACCTTTTGGGTCACGGAGGAAGGTTGGGTTCCCTCGAAGGCCTTCGTATACACACCATAGGTATCGTAACGCGCCGTGTCAAGGTTGCGTTTATTTTTCTCCTAAGAGGTTTAGTATCTCGCCGGCGTGGCCAGCCGGGTCGACTTTGCGGAAAATCTTTAATATTTTTCCATCCTTACCGATGAGGATCGTGTCGCGGCTGGGGTATTTGTCGCCCTGCACCCCATAGGCCTGGGCGATCTTTCGGTCGCTGTCCACCAAGAGCGGAAAGCTTAAGTGGAATTTCTGCTTGAAGGCCTGGTGGCTGGCGGCGTCGTCGAAGCTGACGCCCAGGATCTGGGTGTCCTTGGTCTGAAACTGGGCATAGGCGTCCCTAAAGTTGCAGGCCTCGATGGTGCATCCGGGGGTGTCGTCCTTGGGATAGAAGTAGAGAACGACGTTCTTTTTGCCTTTGAAATCTTGGAGCCGGACGCTGTGGCCTTGATCGTCCGTGGCGCTGAATTCGGGGGCGGCTTGGCCCTCTTGGAGACTCGACATAGGACCTCCTTTTTGCTTAAGTGGTTGAACAGGCCGAAGTCTCGGACTTCCGCCGGGAAAGCGCAAGGGATTTACCGCTCATGGCCTTCGAAGAAATTCTGCAAATCACCCGGGCCGCGAAGGCCGCCGCCCGCGAGGCGGCCAACCTGCGCACGCCGCAGAAAGACGCCGTTCTCAGGCGCGCCGCCGAGCACCTGATCGCCTCGCAGCCGAGGATTTTGGAAGAAAACCAAATGGACCTCCGCGCCGCCGAGGCCAAGGGCCTCTCCAAGGCGATGCTCGATCGCCTCACCCTCAACGAAAAGCGCGTCGCCGAGATGGCCCAGGGCCTGCGCGAAATCGTCGAGTTGCCCGATCCGGTCGGCCAGGTGGTGAAGGGTTGGACGCGGCCCAACGGCCTGCGCGTCGAGAAGGTCCGCATCCCGCTGGGCGTCATCGCCATCATCTACGAGTCGCGCCCCAACGTCACCGTCGACGCGGCGGGGCTCTGCCTCAAGTCGGGCAACGTCGTCGTCTTGCGCGGCGGCTCCGAGGCCATCCACAGCAACCGCATCCTGGGCGAGATCCTGCGCGAATCGCTTCAATCCTCCGGCGTGAATCCCGACCTGGTGCAGGTGGTCCCCACGACGGACCGCGAGGCCTTGAAGGTATTGCTCGAGCAGGACCGCGAGGTCGACCTGGTCATCCCGCGCGGCGGCGAAGGGCTGATGAAGCTGCTCCGCGAGATCAGCAAGATCCCCGTCATCAAGCACGACAAGGGCGTCTGCCACATCTTCGTCGACTACAACGCCGACTTGGACCGCGCCGAGAAAATCGTCCTCAACGCCAAGGTGCAGCGGCCGGGCGTCTGCAACGCACTCGAGACCCTCTTGGTCGACCGCAAGGTCGCGCACGCCTTCCTGCCGCGGATGGCCGCCGAGCTGCAGCGCATGGGCGTCGAGCTCCGCGGCGACGCGGCGACCCGCGCCATCGTGCCCCAGGCCGCGGCCGCGACCGAGGCCGACTGGGACGCCGAGTACCTCGATCTCATCCTCGCGGTGAAGGTCGTTGAGGGCCTCGACGAGGCGCTGGCCCACATCGAGCGCCACGGCTCGCTGCACACCGAGTCGATCCTCACCAACGACGAGGCCCACGCCGAACGCTTCCTCCGCGAGGTCAACGCCTCGGCCGTGATGGTCAACGCCTCGACCCGTTTCAACGACGGCGGTCAGCTCGGTCTGGGCGCCGAGATCGGCATTTCCACCACCAAGCTCCACGCCTTCGGCCCGATGGGCCTCGAGGAGCTCACCACCCAAAAATACGTCGTGCGCGGCGACGGACAGGTCCGCGAATAAGCTTAAAAAAACATCATGGAAACTCTCGCCCTCGCCAAAGAAATCGCCCAAGAGGCCCTCGACACCAAGGCCCAAGACCTGAAGCTTTTGGACCTGCGCGACTTGGTCAGCTACACCGACTACTTCATCCTCGCCACCGGGACGAGCGACCGCCACGTCAAGTCGATCGCGGACCGCGTCCACCTCAAGGTGAAGAAAAAGCTCGGCCGCCTGCCGATCAGCTACGAGGGCTTGCAGAGCGGCCAGTGGGTGCTCTTGGATTACGGCGACGTGGTCCTGCACGTCTTCCTCGAGGAGCAGCGCAAGTACTACGGCCTCGACGCGATGTGGGCCGACGCCCCGGTGATCTCGCTGGACGGGCAGGGGCCCGCCGCCAAGGCCAAGCCTGCCAAGAAAGCCGCGGCGAAGCCGAAGAAAAAGACGGCGGCCAAGCGTCCGGCGAAGCCCGCCAAAAAGGCGGGGGGCAAAAAATCTCCCGCAAAAAAGAAGAAATCCAAATGAAGCTCAAGCTCCTCGCCGTCGGGAAGATCAAGCGAGAGGCCTTTCAAAACCTGGCCGACGAGTATGAGCGCCGCATCCGGCACTTTCACCCCCTCGAGGTGATCGAGATCCCCGACGAGAAGATCAACGACCGGGCCGACATCCCCAAGATCCTCGACAAGGAGGCGCTGCGCGTCGAGAAGCAGCTCAAACGCGATTCCTACTTGATTGTCCTGGACGAGAAGGGCGAGCAGTGGTCCAGCGTCGACCTGGCCTGGGAGCTGGGCAGGCTGTTTCAAGAGCCCGTCTCCGAGATCGCCTTCCTGATCGGCGGCGCCTTCGGGATCGCGGACTCGCTCAAGCAGCAGGCGAAGGTGCGCCTCAGCCTCTCCAAATTGACTTTGCCCCACCAGTTGGCTAGGGTCTTGACGCTGGAGCAGCTGTACCGCGCCCTGACCATTTTGAAGAACGTCCCGTACCACCATGAATAACGCCGCCAAACGCCCCGTCATGCTCGTCGTCCTCGATGGTTGGGGCATTAATCCTTCCTCCGAAAACAACGCCATCGCCCTCGCGCGCACGCCGCATTACGACGCCTGGCTGAAGGAATATCCCCACGCGGCGATCGACGCCTCGGGCAAGGCGGTCGGGCTTCCGGCGGGCGTGATGGGCAACTCCGAGGTCGGGCATCTCAACATCGGCGCGGGGCGGGTCGCCCTGGTGGGCCTGACGCGCATCTACCAGGCCATCGAGGACGGGAGCTTTTTTCAAAACGCCGAGCTGCGCTCCGCCTTCCGGGCCGCCCGCGAAAACGATTCCACCTTGCACTTGATGGGGCTGCTCTCCGACGGAGGCGTGCACTCGCACCAGGACCACCTCTATGCCCTGCTGGAGATGGCCAAGCGCGAGGGGGTCGCGAAGGTCGCGATCCACGCCTTCCTGGACGGCCGCGACACCCCGCCGACCAGCGGCTTGGAATATCTGCGGCAACTGCAGGCCAAGATCCGCGAGCTGGGCGTCGGCCGGATCGCCACCGTCATCGGACGCTACTACGCGATGGACCGCGACAAGCGCTGGGAACGCACCCAGCTCGCCTACCGCGCCATCGTGCAGGGCGAGGGCCTGGCGAGCGCGGACCTGGAGAAAGCCGTCGAGGCCTCCTACGCGGCGCATTTGGGCGACGAGTTCGTCAAGC
Source organism: Deltaproteobacteria bacterium PRO3 (assembly GCA_030263375.1). NCBI lineage: Bacteria > Deltaproteobacteria > Deltaproteobacteria bacterium PRO3. The sequence continues at coordinate 4,411 of SZOV01000002.1, read as the reverse complement.
CCATCATCCACGTCGACGCCCAGGGCCTGCCGGTCGCCAAGCTGCGGGACGGCGACGCCGTCCTCTTCTTCAACTTCCGCGCCGACCGCGCCCGGCAACTGACCTACGCCCTGACCGACCCTAATTTTTCCGGCTTCCCCCGCGAGGTTTTTCCCAAGCTCTCCCGCTTTGTCTGCATGAGCGAGTACGACCAGGCCCTCGCGCTGCCGGTCGCCTTTCCGCGGGTCCACCTGAAGAACACCCTGGGCGAGATCCTCGCGCAGCGGGGCTTAAAGCAGCTGCGCATCGCCGAGACCGAGAAGTACGCCCACGTCACCTTTTTCTTCAACGGCGGCGACGAGACCGTGTTTCCGGGAGAGGACCGGGTCTTGATCCCCTCGCCGCGCGAGGTGCCGACCTACGACCTCAAGCCGGAGATGTCCGCCCTGCAGATCACCGACGAGGTGCTGAAGCGCGTCGCCTCGGGCGTCTACGACCTCATCGTCCTCAACTTCGCCAACGCCGACATGGTCGGGCACTCCGGAAAGCTGCCGGCCGCGATCCGCGCCGTCGAGGTCTTGGACGAGCAGCTGGGCCGCATCCATCAGGCCATGGCTGCCCGCGGGGGCACGATGGTGATCACCGCCGACCACGGCAACTGCGAGCGCATGGTCGACGAGAACGGCCACCCGCACACCGCCCACACCCTCGACTTGGTCCCGTTCTTGCTTGTCGGAGAGGCATGGAAACAGGCCAAGCTCCGAGCGGAGGGACAACTGGAAGACATCGCCCCGACGCTCTTGCAGATCCTGGGGATCCCGAAACCTCCGGAGATGAGCGGCGAGAGCATGATCGTCTCGCCCTAAGGCCGGCGGATCGCCGACCTTTCTTCCCGCTCCTTCGCGATTGGCTCGCGGCCTGTTGGGCGCCGCCGCGCTGCGAGGCCTGCGAGGCCCTCGTCCCGCGTCCGCCGGCGCTCTGCTCCGGCTGCGCGGCCGGGCTTCGCCCCCTGGTCGAGCCGCAGTGCCGGGTCTGCGCCCTGCCGTTTCCCGCCGGGACGCCGCCGGGACGGCTCTGCGGCGACTGCCTGGAGCGGCCGTCCAGTTTCCAGCGGGCGCGCAGCGCCTGGGACTTCGAGGGGACCTTGCCGCGGCTCTTTCACGCCTTCAAGTTCGGCGGTCAAGTCCGGGCCTTGCGGCCGTTGCTCCCGGTCGCCGTCGCGAGCTTCGCGGCGGCCCTGGAGGACTTCGCGCCGCAGGCGCTCTTGCCCATGCCCTTGGGCTGGTGGCGGCGCCTCCGCCGCGGCTTCAACCAGAGTTATGTCCTCGCCGAAACCCTGCAACAAGCCCTGGGCACCCGGATCCCCTACGCGCAAGGGATCCGTCGGCGCGGCCGCCCGCCCCAGGCCCGCCGCGGACGTGCGGAGCGCTTCCGGGCGATGCGGGGGGCCTTCGTTGTGGTCCGGAAAAACGACGTTTGCGGCCGCCGGATCCTGGTCGTGGACGACGTGATGACCACCGGCGCCACCGTCGAGGCCTTGAGCAAAAGCCTCTTGCAAGCCGGGGCCGAAGCGGTGCAGGTGTGGACCCTGGCACGCAGAGGGCGAAAGGAGACCCCGTGAAGGAATTTTTACAGAGCGCCGAGGAGGCCTGCCGCATCGCCGGCAAACTGCAGCTGGAAGGCCTGAAGCGGGCGAAGCGCATCGAGTTCAAGGGCAGCATCAATCTGGTGACCGACGTCGACAAGGCCTGCGAGCTGGCCATCGTCGAGCTCTTGCAGGGGCGTTTCCCCGACCACGACATCCTGGCGGAGGAGGGCAGCGGCCGGCGCAAGGACAGCGAGTACAAGTGGGTCATCGATCCCCTGGACGGCACGACCAACTACGCCCACGGCTACCGGCTTTGGGCCGTCTCGATCGCCCTGGAGTACAAGGGCGAGATCGTCGTCGCCGCGGTCCACGAGCCCAACCACGACGAGATGTTCCTGGCCGAGAAGGGCGCGGGCGCGACGCTGAACGGCGAGCGGATCCGCGTCAGCGAGACCGCCGAGCTGGACCACGCGATGCTGACGACGGGCTTCGCCTACAACGTCCGCGAGGCCAAGAACAACAACCTCGATAACTTCGAAAATTTCCTGATGCGGGCCCGCGCGATCCGCCGCGACGGCGTCGCCGCCATCGACCTCTGCTACGTCGCCGACGGGCGCTTCGACGGATTTTGGGAGCTCAATCTTTTTCCCTGGGACGTCGCCGCGGGATTCTTGATGATCCAAGAGGCCGGCGGCAGGGTCAGCGACTTTAAGGGAAATCCCTTCGACATCTACTCGAAGGAAATCCTCGCCAGCAACGGCCACCTCCACGAGGCAATGGTCGAGGTGCTGGTGGGGGCGCGGCCGTAATTTTCGTAATTAGCATTTAATTTCAACGAGTTAAAATTCCGCCACCCGATCCTTTGCAACCCACCGAGTGCGGCGCCCCACCCGGGGCACCTTGGCCTAACCCAAGAGAATTTTTACTATTTTCCAAGAAACTTTTTGGGCGGAAGGGCGAGACTTGCTAAAATCACCCCACGCAGGAGTTTCGCCCATGAGCGCTTGGTTTCGAAAAGTCGCGGGAAGGCTTGGTTTGGCGTTGGCCTGTCTCGTCCCCTGGACCCTCGCGGGTTGCGGCGGCACCGGAGAGCCCTTCACGATGGTGACCACCGCGACGATCGTCATCGGCGACGCGGGGCCCAGCCCCTTTTCCTTTTTGGTCGACCCGGTCACGCAGACGGTGGAGGGCGGCCTGGTGGCCGACGTCGTCAACGAGCTCAGCGACCGCTGGGAGCTGACCGTGCTGGATCTGGACGTCACCGCCAATTTCGACGGCATCGGGCCGATCAACCTCGTGCTGGATCCCAACTTCGAGTCCACGGCCACCGTCTTCAAGCTCAACCGCAACAATCAGCCGTCGGGAACCAACACGATGACGCTCAGCCTGATCGTCGAGACCCCTGACCAAAACCTGACCTTCAGCACCCTGGCCTTGAGCAGCAACAATGCCATCCTGACCTTGGACCAGGACCTGCCGGAGATCGATTTCTTCTTCCAGGGCCAGGCCAAGGCGATCGATCTTTCTTCCCTGCAGATCCTGATCCCCTCGGAGCTGATCGTCTCGACCGAGGACCCCCAATAGGGGGCGCAACATTTAGCTGCCATTCGCCCGTTAATCTGTTAAAAAGGTCTCCGGGTTCGAAAAACATGGTGTTAAGCGTTCACGAAAAAGTAAAAAGCGAGCGGCTCTACAAGGCCTTCGACCTGATGGCCGCCAAGGACCTCGATGCGGCCGAGACCGAGCTGCACGCGGGCTTAAGCGACGCGGAGGCCCAGGAAGACAAGGTCCTCGCGGCGCTCTTCTATTCCAGCCTGGGCGTGCTCTACAAGATCAAGAAAGAATTCCCCAAGGCCTGGAAGTTCTACGAAAAGGCCGAGAAGCTCCTGCCCGAAGACCCGGCCCTCAAGCTGATCTCGGCCCGGCTGTTGATCGACGTCTTCGGCCAGTTCGACACGGCGATCCGCCGCTGCCAGAAGGTCCTCGAGATCTCGCGCAGCGATCCGCCTTTTTTGCACCAGGCCAACGTGACCATGGGCTTGGCCTTGTTAAAGAAGGGCGAGCGCACCAAGGCCGTCCAGTGTTTGGTCGAAGCTATGCAGGACGATTTCGAGGGGCTGCTCTCCGCGAGCAACATCGACCTCAAGCTGGTCGAGGCCCTGCTGCGCAAGCGCTCGGGCCTTGCGGAGTGCCGCGCCTACCTCGAAAAGGCCCTGCGCTTCGCCGAGTCCAAGCAGGAAGAGCGCCACGTCGAGCTGTTCCGCCGCCTGATCGAGGCCTTTCCCACCGAAGAAGCCACCGATATCAAGATACAAATGTAGTTTTTTTGCTGCGCCTACACATCGACCGGATTCGGTTTCTCCGGATCTAATCCCAAATCCCGAATCGCCTGCGCCACCACCCGCGGCTCGACCTTCCCCTCGCGGGATAAGGCCGCCAACGCGGCCACCGCGATGTGCTCGGCGTCGACCTCGAAGAAGCGCCGCAGGGCCTCGCGCGATTCGCTGCGGCCGAAGCCGTCCGTGCCGAGGCTCATCAGGCCGCCCGGCACCCAGCGCGCGATCTGGTCGGGCACCGCCTTGATCGTGTCGCCCACGGCGAGGAAGGGCCCGTGTTCCTTCTCCAAGACGGATTCCAAGTAAGACTTGCGCGGCGGCGCCTCGGGGTGCAGGCGGTTCCAGCGCTCGACCGCCAGCGCCTCGCGGCGCAGCTGCTGGTAGCTGGTCGCGCTCCACACGTCCGCGGCGACGCGGTAGTGCTCGTCCAGGATCTCCTGGGCCCGCAGGGCCTCGCGCAGGATCGAGGAGCTGCCGAAGAGTTGCACGCGCCGCTCGCGGCGATGCG
>SZOV01000001.1 GCA_030263375.1 Deltaproteobacteria bacterium PRO3 | reverse complement strand
AATTGGACCTCTTCTCGATGATGGAAGAGGAGGGCCCCGGCCTCATCCTCTGGCACCCCAAGGGCGCCCGGGTCCGCGGCGCCATCGAGGACTTCTGGCGCGCCGAGCACCGCCGCGAGGGCTACGAGCTGGTCTACACGCCGCACATGGCCAAGCTGGACCTCTGGAAGACCAGCGGCCACGTCGACTTCTACAAAGAGAACATGTTCTCGCCGATGGAGGTCGAGGGGCAGGACTACGAGATCAAGCCGATGAACTGCCCCTTCCACGTGCGCATCTTCAACAGCCGGATGCGCAGCTACCGCGAGCTGCCGGTGCGCCTGGGCGAGCTGGGCACGGTCTACCGCTTCGAGCGCTCCGGCGTCCTCCACGGCCTGCTGCGGGTGCGGGGCTTCACCCAGGACGACGCCCACATCTTCTGCCGCCCCGACCAGTTGCAGGGCGAGGTCGAGCAGGTCTTGAAGATGACCCTGCGTTTCTTAAGCACCTTCGGCTTCAACGAATTCGAGCTCTTCCTCTCCACCCGTCCCGAAAAGTCGGTCGGGAGCGACGAAAATTGGGACCTGGCCACCAAGGCCCTCCGCGGCGCCCTCGAGGCCCAGGGCCTGGCCTTTAAGGTTGACCCCGGGGAAGGGGTGTTTTACGGTCCCAAGATTGACTTGAAAATCAAGGATACCATCGGCCGGATGTGGCAGTGCTCGACGGTGCAGGTCGACTTCAACAACCCCGAGCGCTTCAACATCCATTACGTGGCCGAGGACGGCAGCCGCCGGCGCCCGATCATGGTGCACCGGGCCCTGATGGGATCCTTGGAGCGGTTCTTCGGCATCCTGATCGAGCATTTCGCGGGCGCTTTCCCGGTGTGGCTGGCGCCGGTGCAGGCCATCCTGCTGCCGATCACCGACCAGCAGAACGACTACGTGGCCGGGCTCTTGCAATCCCTGAAAGAACGTGGGATTCGCGCCGAGGCCGACTATCGCAAAGAGAAGATCGGCCACAAGATCCGCGAGGCCCAGCTGGCCAAGATCCCCCACATGCTGGTGGTGGGCAAGAACGAGCAGGCCGCGGGCGAGGTCAGCCTGCGCAGCCGCCGCGAGGGCGACAAGGGCGCGATGAAGTTCGAAGCGTATCTGGACTTGCTCCAGAAAGAGATCGAAACAAGGTTGTAGGGGCGAACCTTGTGTTCGCCCCGCAGCGGAGGGCGATCGCAAGGTTTCCCTGCACATTAAACGGAGGTTACTCTTATTAGCAAAGAAGTCCGCGTCAACCGACGCATCCGCGCCCCCGAGGTGCGGTTGATCGATGCCGAAGGCAAGCAGCTCGGAGTCTACATCGCCTCCAAGGCGATCCAAATGGCCGAGGATCAGGGTCTCGACTTGGTCGAGATCTCGCCCAACGCCAATCCGCCCGTGTGCAAGATCATGGACTACGGGAAGTACAAGTACGAGCTGACCAAAAAGCAAAAAGAGGCCAAGAAGCACCAAGTGGTGGTGCTGGTGAAGGAAGTGAAATTCCGGCCCGTGACCGACGAGCACGATCTCGGCTTCAAGGTCCGCAACATGGAGCGTTTCCTCGAGGAGGGGCACAAGGTCAAGGCGACCGTCGTGTTCCGCGGCCGCGAGATGAGCTACCGAGAAGGCGGCAAAAAGGTGATGGAGACGATCCTGGGCATGCTCCAGGACAAGGCCGTCGTGGAGGTGCCGCCCAAAATGGAAGGGCGGCAGATGACGATGATTTTAATGGCCGCCAAGGCCGCAAAGAAACACGAGCCCGCGAAACCGAAGAGCCCTCCGCCGACGAGCGCTCCGAAGGAAGCGCCCCAGGCCAAAACCGAATAGGAAACACTATGCCCAAGCTGAAATCGAAACGTGGAGCCAAGAAGCGATTCAAAGTCACCGCCACCGGCAAGGTGATGGGGGGGCAGCAGAACAAGCGCCACATCCTCACCAACAAGCCGCGCAAGCGCAAGCGCCAGCTGCGCCGCAACCGCGTGGTCAACGCGGTCGAGCAGAAGCGCCTGCGCATCGCGCTGTTGGCCTAGGGCGTTCGTCGAAAGCATTTGAAAGAGAAGCAAGGAGCTTACCATGCCAAGAGTCAAACGGGGCTTTAAAGCCCGCCGCCGTCGCAATAAAGTCCTGAAGGCCGCCAAAGGTTACCGCGGAGGCCACAGCAAGCTCTTCCGTACGGCCCAAGAGTCCGTCGACAAGGCACAGTCCTACGCCTACGTCGGCCGCCGCATCAAGAAGCGCGACTTCCGCAGCCTCTGGATCCAGCGCATCGGCGCCGCCGCCGAGGCCCTCGGCCTCAGCTACAGCAAGCTGATGGGCGGACTGAAGAAGGCCAAGATCGCGCTCGACCGCAAGGTCCTCGCCTTCCTGGCCTCGGAAGATCCTTCGGCCTTCGCGAAGGTCGTCGAGGCTGCGAAGAAGGCTTAAGCCTTTTCCAAGGGCTTGGGCCTTCGACCGGCGGCGACCCCAAAGGGCTTCGGTCGAAGTCGCAAGCCTGCGAGGCCGTCGGCCGATTCGGTCCCCAGCCCAAGCGGTTGCGGACCCGGCCTCGGTGCCGGACGATATTGGGCCCCTATAATCTCCCCTGAGCCGGGCACAAAATGCGCCGGCGAATGGCTGACCGGATGAAAGACTCCCTCCTGCAAAATTTGGAGCGGCTTCGGAAGGAATTCCCCGCCGCGCTCGCCAAGGCCGACGACGAGGCCAAGCTCCTAGAGGTCAAAACCGAGTTTTTGGGAAAAAAGGGCCGGCTGACCGAGGTCTTGAAGGAAATGGGGCGGCTCGGCGCCGAGGACCGCCCCTTGGTGGGCGCCGCGGCCAACGAGGTGAAGCAGTTTCTCGAGGGCGAATACGACGCCGCCCTGCGCAAGTTCAAGGCCGCGCAGATCGAGCGCCAGCTCCAAGCCGACAAGTTCGACGTCACCTTGCCGGGCCGGCCCGAGTCCCTGGGACACCTCCATCCGGTGACCCAGATCCTGGAGATGGCCCGCGAGCTCTTCGAGCGCCTCGGCTTCGTCACCCGCACCGGCCCCGAGATCGAGGACGACTTCCATAACTTCGAGGCCCTCAATATCCCCGTGCACCACCCGGCCCGCGACCTGCAGGACACCTTTTATTTGCAGGGCCGAAAGTGGCTGCTGCGCACCCACACCTCCACCGTGCAGATCCGCGTCATGAAGGGACAGCGACCGCCGCTGCGGATGATCGCGCCGGGCGCCGTCTACCGCTCCGATTCCGACGTCACGCACACGCCGATGTTCCACCAGATCGAAGGCCTGTGGGTGGACGAGGGGATCACCTTCGCGGACTTGAAGGGCGTGCTGTCACTCTTCATCCAGGGCCTGTTTGGTGCCTCGACCCAGGTGCGGTTTCGCCCCAGCTTTTTCCCCTTCACCGAGCCCAGCGCTGAGCTCGACATGAGCTGCTTCAAGTGCGCGGGCAAGGGCTGCAATCTCTGCAAGGGCACGGGCTGGATCGAGGTGCTGGGCTGCGGGATGGTCGATCCCGAGGTCTTCAAATTCGTCGACTACGATCCCGACAAGTACCAGGGCTTCGCCTTTGGCATCGGGCTCGAGCGCCTGGCGATGCTCAAGTTCGGGATCAACGACTTGAGGTTGTTTTTCGAGAACGACATTCGGTTTTTGAAGCAATTTTAGCGTAGGGGCCGTTCGCGAACGGTCCCTACGGAGTCGGCAAAGACGCAAAAGTAACAAAGTTAAGATCCACCGAAATGAAATAAATTTCCCCATCGGAAATAAAACATGAAAGCCTCCGTCAATTGGATCAAAGAATTCGTCAAGGTCGAGGCCGACGCCCAGACCGTCGCCGACCGCCTGACCCGCGCCGGCCTCGAGATCGAGGGCCTGCACGCGCAGGGTAAGGGGCTCGAAAAGGTCGTGACCGCGACCCTGCTAAAGGTCGATAAGCACCCGCAGGCCGACCGCCTCACTCTTTGCGAGGTCCGCACCGGCGCGCAGGTCCACCAGATCGTCTGCGGCGCGAAGAACCACAAGGCCGGCGACAAGGTCGCCTTGGCCCTGCCCGGGGCGCGATTGCCCAACGGCATGGAGATCCAAGAGACGGTCATCCGCAAGGTGAAGTCGGGCGGGATGCTCTGTTCCGAGAAAGAATTGGGCTTTGCCGCCGAGAGCGAGGGGATCCTGATTCTTCCCCCGGAGACGCCCGAGGGAGTCCCGCTTGCCGAGGCCTTGGGCCTGGACGACACCATCCTTGAGGTCAATGTGACGCCGAACCGCGGCGATTGCCTGTCGATGCGGGGCTTGGCGCGGGAAGTGGCCGCCGCCTTCGATGCGCCCGTAGGGGCCGGCCCCCCCTTATCGGGGGACAAGCGCGAAGGGCCCCTTCAGCAAGGATTTTCATTAGAAGAAAATATCCGCGTCCAACTGCAGGCCCCCGACCTCTGCCCGCGCTATACCTGCCGCCTCGTCCGCGGCGTCAAGGTCGGACCCTCGCCGCGCTGGGCCCAGCGCCGGCTCGAGGCCTGCGGGATTCGCGCGATCAACAACGTCGTCGACGCCACCAATTACGTCATGCTCGAGACCGGACAGCCCCTGCACGCCTTCGACTTAAGGCAGATCCGCCAGGGCCGCCTCGAGATCCGCCGGGCCCAGGCGGGCGAGTCCATCGTCACCCTCGACGGCAAGCCGCGCCCCCTGCAGGAGGGCGACCTGGTCATCGCCGACGCCGAGCGCATCCTGGCCCTGGCCGGCGTCATGGGCGGCGCCGATTCCGGCGTCGAGCCGGACACCCAAGAGCTCCTCCTCGAGAGCGCCTATTTCGCGCCCGACGCCGTGCGCAGGACCGCCAAGCGGGTCGGGCTGCAGACCGAGAGTTCCTATCGCTTCGAACGCGGGGTTGACCCCAACGGCTGCCTCGAGGCCTTGAACCGCCTCGCGGCCCTCATCCAGGAATGGGCGGGCGGAGCGGCCAGCTCGGACGTCGTCGATATGTATCCCCAGCCGGTGCTCCCTCGCGAGATTCCTCTGCGGCGCCAAACCCTGAGCCGCACCTTGGGCTACGAGATCCCCGCCGAGACGATCCGCCGCTCCTTCCGGGCTCTCGGTCTGGAAGAAAAAAGCGCCACGGAAGAGGCCGCGACCTACGCCGTTCCCAGCTACCGAGGTGACTTGAGCCGTGAGATCGACCTGGTGGAAGAGGCCGCCCGACTCTACGGCTACGACCGGGTCCCCACGAAATACCCCCGGATCTCCCTCCACGAGCTGCCCCCTCCCCGCGAGCATCCCTTCGACCGGATTCGCCGGGCCTTGGTCGGCTGGGGTTTTTCCGAGGTCCTGCATTACAGTTTTACCTCGCCCCAGCTGCTGCGCCGCTTCGGCTTCGAGGCCCCCGAGGCCATGACGCTGCTCAATCCGATCAGCGAGGAGCTGGCGGTGATGCGGCCCAGCCTCCTGCCGCAGATGGTTCAGACCCTCCAGTCGAATGTCCATCGGGGCAACAAGGACCTGAAGCTCTTCGAGCTGCGCCCGGTTTACCTGCCTAAGCCCGAGACCTCGCCCCCCTTCGCCGAGCGCTGGCGCCTCTGTCTGGGGCTCAGCGGGTCGCGCCGTGGCCTGCATTTTCTTGAGAAAGAAGAAGGGGTTTCTTTCCTAGACCTCAAAGGTTACTTGAAGGCCTTGTTCGGCCTGGCCGGCCCCGGCGTGCTCCTCGAGGGGGCCTGCGCCCAGGGCTTTTTGCATCCCAAGCGCCAGGCGACCCTCCGCTGGGCTCCAGCCGGCGCGGCCGAGCGCGAGGAGGGCCTATTGGGCGAGCTGAACCCGGTCTTGGGGGAGGAGCTGGGCCTGAGGGTCCCGGTGGCCCTGGCTGAAATTTCCTTAGATCTCTTTTTGACAGAATCGAAAAATCCTGTAAAATTTCAAGAGGTATCGCCGTTTCCCTCGATTTGGCGGGACCTCAACTTAATCGTCGACGAATCCGTCTCCCACGGCGAAATCCTGGGGCAGATTCGGGCCCACGGCGGGCCCTGGGTGCGTCAGGCCGTCTTTTTCGACCTCTATCGAGGGAAACCCCTCGAAGAGGGGAAGAAGGCCATGACCTTCACGCTCGAATACGGCAGTCCCGAGCGTACCCTGACCGACGACGAGGTCAACCAGGCGCGCGAGCGGCTGTTGGAAAATTTGAAAGAGAAAATCGGCGTTTCGCTGCGCTGAGTTTATAGGAGGTTGTTATGACCAAAGCGGATCTGGTCGAATCGATTTACGAAAAGATCGGGTTTTCCAAAAAGGAATCCTCGGACATCGTCGAGATGATCTTTGACACGATGAAGGACACGCTCGAAAAAGGCGAAAAGATCAAGATCAGCGGCTTTGGCAACTTCGTGGTCCGCAGCAAGCGTCCCCGCATGGGGCGCAATCCCCAGACCGGGCAAGAGATCGAGATTTCGGCGCGCCGGGTCTTGACCTTCCGGCCCTCTCAAGTCCTCAAACAAGCACTTAATAAAGAATAGTCTAAGTCCAGGAATTATCGCAATTCCTTGACAGCGAGGGATGCCTTCGGGGTATGAAGGCCGCGGGTATCTTTTTATGAAGAAGGAATCCTCCCCACAGCGCGACCCCTACGCCTCGGTCATCCCCGACAAGGTGTATTTCAAGATCGGCGAGGTTGCCGACATCGTCGGGGTCAAGCCCTACGTGCTGCGCTATTGGGAGACCGAGTTTCCCGACATCGCGCCGGGGAAGAGCAAGAGCAAGCAGCGCCTCTACAAGCGCAAAGAGGTCGAATTGATCCTGCGGATCCGCGACCTGCTTTACAAAGAGAAGTTCACCATCGAGGGCGCGCGCAAGCGGCTCAAAGAGCTGGCCCGCAAGCCGCGCGGAAAAGAGTCGGGGGCGCCGCAGCTGGCCTTGGCCTTGCCCGTGGGCGAGACGAACGAGGAAGGGCTGCGGGAGATCAAAAGCAAGCTCCAGGAGCTTGCGAAGATCTTGGAAAGCATGTAGGGGCCGAAGTGCCTCGGCTGCTGGAATTTAGTATTTTCCGTCGAATAATCCCCAGACGGAACATCGGGGCGTAGCGCAGCCTGGTAGCGCACTCCCTTGGGGTGGGAGTGGTCGCTGGTTCAAATCCAGTCGCCCCGACCAAGATCCCCCGGTTGAGAGATCAGCCGGGGGATTTTTTTATGCCTTTTTACGGCTCCAATAATCCAAAAACTGACTTGGGTTGACGATGATCGTGGACCTGATTTTCTTTAAGGGAAGGATATCTCGTTTGTCGCCGGTAACCAAAAAATCGGCCTTGGCATGAACCGCGCATTCCAAAATACGGTTGTCGGCGTCCACTCGGGTAATGAGATCCAAGCGATCTTCCGGATAGACCATTTGAGCAAAGGCCCTGAAACGCTCGATAAAATCTTCGACCTCTTCTTCCGTATATTTAAATTTTAGGCGCAGCACCTTTCGTAATTCCGAGAAAATATCCGGAGAAATACAAAGTTTCAGCTCCCTCAGTCTTGCCATGGTCAGGATTTTTTCCGGCGGCCCTCCCGGGAAGACGAGGGCGGAAAGCAATACGTTGGTATCCAGGACAATCTTCACTCACGGATCTCGTCGATCAGCTTTTCGATGTCGTCGTCCGACCCGATACCGAGCCGGCTGGCACGGAGGGAGATGTCCTGTTGTAGGAGTTTCCACTTACGGCTTTCCAGGAAAAAGCGGATCGCCTCTTGGATCATGCCGCTTTTCGTCCGGTGCTCACGCTTGGCTTCTCGGGTGAGCTCTTTGTCCAGGGAGGCGGGTAGGGAAATGCTGGTGATCGTGCTTTTTTCCATAGGAATGATTAATAACAATACTATTAATTTTTAATAATGCCGTCAAGGCCGGAAACCTTATGAAATTCTATGGATTTAATCCGGGGAATCCGCTATGGTGCCGGCAATGCTCATCCTGGTCTCGAACGACGACGGCATCTACGCCGAAGGCATCCAAGTCTTAGCCGAAACCCTAAAGAAGATCGCGCGCGTCATCGTGGTCGCGCCGGACCGCGAAAAGTCCGCCGCCAGTCACTCCCTCACTCTGCACCGACCGCTGCGCATCCTCGAGACCAAGAAGAATTTCTACGCTGTCACCGGCACGCCCGCGGATTGCGTCAACTTAGGGGTCAACGAGATCTTGGATCGCAAGAAGCCCGACCTGATCGTTTCGGGCGTCAACCACGGCGGCAACCTGGGCGACGACGTCCACTACTCGGGCACCGTTTCCGCCGCCCTCGAGGGCGCCATGATGGGGATCCCCTCCATCGCCGTCTCCCTCGTGCTGCGCGACGGCCGGCCCTATTTCAAGCCCGCGGCCAACTTCGCCGCCAAGCTGGCGCGCCGGGTGCACAAGGAAGGCCTGCCCAAGGGCATCGTCCTCAACGTCAACGTCCCCAACCTCCCCCAGCACAGCCTGAAGGGCTACGCCTATTGCAAGCTGGGCAAGCGCAACTACAGCGACATCATCGTCGAAAAGCTCGACCCGCGAAAAAAGAAGTATTACTGGATCGGCGGCGACGAGATCGGCTACGAAAACATCCCCGGCAGCGATTGCAACGCGATCCTCGAGCGCAAGATTTCGATCACCCCGATCAAGGTGGATATGACCGACTATCCCTTTTTAGAGAAGATCCGCAGCTGGAAGGTATAAGATGGCCGGCGCCCTCTCATGGAAAAAGCCCCGAGTCGAGCCGGCGACCCCACCGGGCGGGGCGGCCTTCGACGGCGATTACGCGATCTCTCGCAAGCGCATGGTGCGCGACCAGCTGATCGCCCGCGGCGTCCGCGACGAGCGGGTGTTGGCGGCCTTCCTCAAGGTGCCGCGCCACCGCTTCGTCGAGGAGGGGCTGCGGCCCCTGGCCTACAACGACCATCCGCTGGCGATCGGCCAGGGGCAGACCATCTCCCAACCCTTCATCGTCGCGACCATGCTCGAGGCCCTGGAGTTGAGGCCTACCGACCGGGTGCTCGAGGTGGGCACCGGCTGCGGCTATCAGACCGCTTTGCTGGCCGAGTTGGTCGCGCAGGTCTATTCCATCGAGCGCCTGCCCGAGCTGCTGCTGAAGGCGCGGAAGGCCCTCAAAGAGCTGCGCTACCGCAACATCCATCTCAAATTGGGCGATGGGACCCTCGGTTGGCCCGACAAGGCGCCCTTCGACGCCATCGTCGTCGCGGCGGGTTCCCCCCAAGTGCCACGGCCTTACCTAGACCAGAGCGGCGAGCAGGGCCGTTTTATCCTCCCGGTCGGCGGAGAGTTTGCGCAAGAACTGGTGCTGTACCGCAAAGAAGCCGGGGAGTGGCGCAGTCGAACGCTCTCCGGATGCCGCTTCGTCAAATTGAAGGGAAAGCATGGCTTCGAGCCCTCGTAAGCTCATCGCGGTGATGTTGCTCTGCCTGGTGGCGCTCCCCCAGTGCAGCGATTTCCGCGCCGTCTTCAACGGAAAACCCGGCAAATCCCCGGACAAAGGCATCAAAAAACGAAAAAAACACCCTTCCGGCTACGCGCGCGGCAAAGCGGCGGGCAAGTTCATCTGGCCCTTCGACGGGCCGGTCAACTCTCCCTACGGACAGCGCAACGGGCGCCCCCACGACGGCATCGACATCGGCGGCGACGAGGGTGACCCCATCGTCGCCGCGGCGTCCGGCACGGTGGTCTACGAAGGCAAGCTCGGCGGTTATGGTAATTTGATCGTGATCAAGCACGACGACGGCTATTTCACCGCCTACGCGCACAACGACAAAAATCTCGTCGACGAAGGGGATCGTGTCCAGCAGGGGCAGCGCATCGCCAAGATGGGCAGCACCGGCAACGCCAGCGGCGATCATCTGCATTTCGAGATCCGCGACGAGAACGGGACCTACGATCCCGAGGACTTCCTGCCGGAGCGGCGGTATACTTCCAATAAATAGCCCGGCGAAAATCACCCACCCATTGTCATATTCCTGACGGGAACTTCTTCGGGGCGTCCCGAGTTTGAAATGCGAAAAAATATCGTTTTTCTCTCGCGGCGCGCGGGGCCGGGCTTTGAAGCGTCCTCATATTGATAGGACTCATCATGCGCGCATGTGTCCGGGCATACGGCCCTATTCTATAACTAATTGATTTTACTTTTATTTTTACGAAATACTTCGTGGTACATTTTTTGCTTTTCCCCTTGTCAGAGCACTCCAAAAAATTCGGCATCCAAGAAAAGGGGTGATGTTATGAAGCAAACTTTCACCAAGGCGCTGTTTTGCCTCGTGGCGATCTTGGCCATCGCGGCCTGGGCCGCGCCCGAAGCGGGCGCGATCAGCTGGAAAACCCATGACCGCGATCGCAACGGCACCCGCCACCAGCCCGACGAGGATCTCATCGGGCCCGGAAATGTCGGCCAGTTGATCGAATTGGCCTCCTACCAGGCCTCGGGCTCGATCATCAAGGGCCCGACCGTCACGGAGGACGCCGTGTATTTCACCGACCTGTTCGCCGAGGCCTTCAACGACATCAACGGCGACGGAGACGTGGCGGGCATGGGGCCGCAAGGCCCGGCCTCCTTTGACGATTACGGCTCCTACGTCTATAAGCTGGACAAAAATCTCAACGAGATTTGGAAAAGGAAGATCGAAGACGTCTTCGCCGAATGCAACCCGGGCGCCCCCATGCCTATGCTGATGGTGCAGACGGCCGCCACTTTGTTCGGCGATCAAGTTATCGTCGGGACCAGCGGGACCAATTTTCCATTTTATCCCAGCTTCGTTCCCGCAGGATACCTGATCTCTCTCAACACCAACGACGGCAGTTGCCGTTGGACTTCGTTGATCACGGATCCCGACCACCTCTACGAAGGGGTCCAGTCGTCGCCGACGGTGGACGGTCATCACATCTACATCGGCACCACCTCCTACGAGGAGGAGGCCTCCGGATTTTTTCCGGGCTACACCTGTTGCAATTCCGTGGGAAAGGTCGTGAAGGTGGACCTTCGCGACGGATCGGTGGTGTGGAGCACCGAGCTTATCGCCCCGCACCTGGTGGCCGACGGTTATAGCGGCGTGACGGTGTACGCGAGTCCGGGCGCGGTGATCGACCCGAAGAACAAGCTCGTGATCGTCGCCACGGGAGACGCCTACCGTCGCGGAAATTCCATCGATCCCGCCTCGGTCTCGCCCATGGACCTCCCGATCGACGCGATGCTGGCCCTGGACATGGACAGCGGGGAGAAGGTGTGGGTCCAGCAGGCGGTGCCGCAGGATTTTTGGACTTTCGCCTGCATCCCGGGGATCGGCAATCCGCATAATTGCCCCCATCCGGCCGGGCCGAATTACAATATCTCCGCCGGGCCCCTGTTGTTGCGGAACGTGGCCAATGCCGCGGGCCTGGACACCGATGGGAACGGACGTCCCGAGCCCCACCTCGACCTCGCCGTCGGCAAGGTCAAGGACGGACGCGCCTTCGCCGTGGAGCTTAAGACCGGGCAGCTCGTCTGGGACACTCAAGTGGGGCCGCCGGTGCTGATCGGCCTTTCGGGCCTGGCCTTCGACGGCAAGAGCCTCTTCGTCAACGCGGAGAACACGCCGCACCTCGACTTCAGCCAGGGCGGACTGACCTCGCGGGCTTGGACGATGCGGGCCGGCCCGGCGGCCGGGGCGGTGACGCATGGCGGGTGCCTTTCCGCTCTCGATCCCTCCAGCGGGGCCTACGAATGGCAGGCCACCGATCCCTACTCGTATCTCGATCCGGCCCTCGTTTTCGGTTTTCCCGAGGCCAGCCTCGTCCCTCTCAATCCCTACCTGGGCCCGCCCTCTTCGGCCAACGGCGTGGTGTACCAGACGGCCCTCGCGCCGGCGGCTCCTATGTACAGATTTATCATGGGATTTTGGCCCGAGCTGCCTCCGGTTCCCAATTTCCATGCCTTCGACGCCCGCAGCGGAGAGCTGCTTTGGAGCGCCCCCCTGGGGGCGATGAGCCTTTCCGGGGCAACCATTGTGAACGGGCGCGTTTATGTGGGGACGGGATTTTTACAGGACCCCGGAAGGTTGGTGATGTTCGGCCTCCCGGAGTAGCGGGCAGCGCCGGGATTTCCGGGGTTACGGATAGGGTAGAGCGGTTCCAGGCCGTCGGCCTGGAACCGCTTTTTTTTTTGGCCCCGCGCGGCTGGGGCGATTTTGAGGTGGATTTTTGTCAATCGAGGCAATATCAGCGTCTGAGCATCACCCTCAACACGGGAAATACCATGGACCTCAAAAAAATCGTCCGCGACATCCCCGACTTCCCCAAGCCCGGGATCGTCTTCAAAGACATCACGCCGCTTCTGCAAAATCCCGAGGCCTTTAAATACATCGTCGACAGCTTTGTGCAGCGCTACCGCGAAAAGCCGGTCGACGTGATCGTCGGCATCGAGTCGCGCGGTTTTTTATTTGGGTCGGTGCTGGCCTATGTCCTGGGCAAGAGCTTCGCGATCATGCGCAAGAAGGGCAAGCTGCCCTATACGACCGTCTCTTACACTTATAAATTGGAATACGGCGAGGACACCATCGAGCTCCACGAAGACGCCATCCCCAAGGGCTCGCGGGTCCTGATCGTCGACGACCTCTTAGCCACCGGCGGCACCGCCGCGGCCGCCGCGCACTTGGTCGAGAAGATGGGCGGAAAGGTCGCCGAGCTGGCCTTCGTCATCGAGCTGGCCTTCCTCAACGGCCGCAAGGCCTTGGGGGATTATCCGGTTTTTAGTTTGATTGATTACTGATTCAAGTGTCGGGCCAAGTGTCGGAGTGCCGAAGTGTCGAGGTGTCTAAGTTTTTCGGGAAAAACCTTGGCGAAATTTCCAACTCCGATACTGCGGCACTTGTTCTCCCACTTGATTTGAAGCTTATTTCGATTCTTTCTTATCCCCGGTCTCGCCGGTGAAGAAATTCTTGATGGCCCCGCCGGCCTTCTTGAAGCCGCGCCCGGTGGCCTTGCCACCCTTGACGATGCCGCGCCCGGCTGCCTTGAATCCCTTTTCCATCTCGCTGCCCGCCGTTTTGAAGCCGCGCCCCACCACGTAGATGCCGCCCTTCTTGCCGCTTTCGCCGCCGACCGGCTTTTCTTCTTTGGCGTCCTGCTCGACGGTCTTGCCGTTGCCGCTCTCGGCCGCCGCGAGGGGAGGGCAGAATTGGGTTGTTCCAAAAATCACCAACAATATCAGGAATAGGCGTTTCATAATCGCTCCACCGGTTTTATTTTAAGACTGTGCGGAAAGGCAAAGGTCACAAGCTTTTTTCCATCGCCTTTCGGACCTTCTCCAAGGCCTTTGAATCATGAATCGGGACCAATGTCACCTCATTGCTGTGGGCGATCAGCTCGGCGAGCCTTTGGCGGACGAGGCGCGCCCGGGCCTTGTCCAGGTCGCTGGTCCATTCGGCCAGCCGGGAGCGGGCCTCCGGCCGGCCTTCCGCGTCCACCGACCACAGCGCGTCGCCGACTAAGAGGAAGCGGTTGCCGCCGCGCAAATTGACGAAGACCCCCAAGGAGCCGGGGGTGTGGCCGTCCAAGGAGACGAGGACGATACTTTGGTCCCCGAAGAGATCCAGGCTTTGCGGGAAGTTTTCATAGGGCTTGTCCTGCAGGCTTAAGCCCTGCAAGCGCTCGCCCAAGGCCGAAATATGGTGTGGGTAGACGCCGTGGGCCTCGGAACGCGCGGCGTCGAGGGCGAAGGCCCGCTCCGCTTCGAGCACCTTGACCGGGATGTCGGGGAAATCCAGGGTGCCACCGACATGGTCCCAGTGCAGGTGGCTCAGCAGGAAGAAGTCCCGATTGGGATCCAGCGGGGGAAATTCGGGGTTTTTCGCCAGGGGCAGGGTCGGCGTGAAAAACCACTGCGCGAAGCGGCCCTGGATCCAAGGCGCCCTGGCGTTCTCTTCCGCGAAGCCCGTTCCCAGTCCCGAATCCAGGACCGCCCGGCCCCGCGGGTGCTCGATCAGGACGGCGCCGTGGGTCATGCGCCGTTTGGCGAAAAAGGACCCGCCGCGGACGGCGTAGGCCTCGGGCGCTTCGGAATAGCCCGTCTCGAAGACCTGGAGGCGCAGTTTCGGCAGCTTGTCGAAGGCCGGCCGCGGCGCGAAGGCGGCAGGGGAGAGGGACGGGTCTTCCATCGGCCAACGGAGGATTAGAATTACCGCCAAGAGGACCAGCAGGAAGAGGGTGACGCCGACGCGGAGGAGCTTTTTGATCAGGCGCATGGCTTAGGATTCGAGGATGAGGGCGGGGAAGCTGGTGAAATGCAGGGCGTCGGTGGCCTCGCCCTCGCCGGGCTCGAGGCAGGAACAGAAGGTTTCGATTTTTTTGAGCCAGTCCTCGAGGTCGAGGCCCATCAGGTGCCGCATCTTGTGCTGGGCCATCTCTTTGAGGCAAAACTGCAGGCGCTTGGTGGCCTCGCGCAGCAGGCTTTCGAAGCCCTTTCGGTTGCCGGAGAAAAGCTTCAGCAGGGCCGCTGAAAATTGGATGAGGCCCTGGAGGTACTGGCCCTCCATGTCGTTTTTTTGAGTGGTCAGCCAGATGCTCTCCCAGGCCTCGTGGGCCTCCCACCAGTAACCGTTGTTGAAGAGGTCGACACCGTAGAGGTAGAGGTCGTTCTGCTTCCACTTTTCGTGGGGCAGGTATTCGGGCTTCTCTTCCTCTTTTTTGTAACTGTGCCCCTTGGGATCGATGACGGGATGCGGGTGCACGCTGGGCACGTAGCGGTACTTGGGAAAGCTCTTTTGGGAATAGCGGGGAACGGCTAATTGCATAGGGATATTTTTGTTGAAGCTATTGGACAATGAGATATCAGTTTTCCGACCCGAAACCTATCCTTTTTTAGGGAGCGCGCCATGTCCGAGATCGTCTGGAAACCCTACGGCGACTATTTGGAAAAATCCAACATCACCCGGTTTATGCGAAAGCACGGGATCGCCGACTACGACGCCTTGATCCGCCGCTCCTGCGAGGACACCGAGTGGTTCTGGACAGAATGCCTGAAGGATCTCCAAATCCGCTGGCAGCGCCCCTACGACAAATTGCTCGATGCCTCCGAGGGATTTCCCTGGGCCAAGTGGTTCCTGGGCGGAAAGCTGAACATCGTCGACCACTGTCTCGACCGCCCGGTCGAGCTGGGACACGGCGCCAAGACGGCCTTTATTTGGGAGGGCGACTGCGGCGCCGTGAAGAAGCTCAGCTACGGCGAGCTGCAGGATCAGGTCGGCAAGCTGGCCGCGGCCTTGAAGGCGCTGGGGGTCGGGGAGGGAGATCGCGTCGGGCTGTACCTGCCGATGATCCCCGAGATGGTGGTGAGCTTTTTCGCCTGCCTCAAGCTGGGCGCGATCGTCATCCCGATCTTCTCCGGCTTTGGGCCCGAGCCGCTCGCGGTGCGCCTGAAAAACGCCGAGGCGAAGGTCCTCATCACCGCCGACGGCTCCCTGCGCCGGGGCAAGGAGGTGGCGATCAAGCAGAGCGCCGACCTTGCGCTGAAGGACGTGCCCTCGGTGAAGCACGTCGTCGTGGCGAAACGCCTGTTCAAAGAGGTCCCCTGGCAGGAGGGGCGCGACCTGTGGTTCGACGAGCTCCTGAAGGCGGGGCATCCCCCGGTGCCGACGGCCCAGCTCGACGCCGAGGCCCGTTGCATGATCATCTACACCTCGGGGACCACGGGCCTCCCGAAGGGCACGGTCCACACGCACGCCGGCTGCTTGGCGCAGATGACGAAGGAAGTCGCCTATTATTTCGACACCAAGCCGGAGGACGTCTTTTTTTGGGTCACCGACATCGGTTGGATGATGGGTCCCTGGGAGATGATCGGCACCACCGCGCTGGGAGCGACCTTCGTGATCTTCGAGGGGGCGCCGGATTACCCGCAGCCAGACCGGCTTTGGGACGTAGTGCAGCGCCACGGTGTGACCATCTTCGGGATCTCGCCGACGGCGATCCGCCTGCTGATGAAGTCGGACGAGTCCTGGGTGAAGAGGCACGATTTAAGCCGGCTGCGCATCCTGGGTTCCACCGGCGAGCCCTGGGACCCGCAGTCCTACCGCTGGTTTTTCGACAAGGTTGGCGGCGGCCGCTGCCCGATCATCAACATCAGCGGCGGCACCGAGATCGTCGGCTGTCTCTTGGCGCCGCTGCCGATCACGGCGCTTAAGCCCGCGACGCTGCGAGGTCCGGGCTTAGGCATGGACGTCGACGTCTTCGACGAGGACGGCAAGCCGCTGCGCGGCGAGGTGGGCTATTTGGTGTGCAAGAAGCCGGCGCCTTCGATGACGAAGGGTTTCTGGAACGACAAGGAGCGCTACCTCGAGACCTATTTTTCCAAGTGGCCGAATCTCTGGTTTCACGGCGACTGGGCGATCGTCGACGAGGACGGTTTTTGGTTTTTGCAGGGCCGGGCCGACGACACGATCAAGGTCTCGGGCCGGCGCACCGGGCCGGCGGAGATCGAGGCGGCGCTGCTGCGGCACCCCGCTTGCGCCGAGGCCGCGGCGATCGGCGTCCCGCACGAGATCAAGGGCGAGGGCATCGTCTGCTTCGTCGTCTTGAAGGGGGATTACCGCGCAGGCGAGGCCCTGGCGGCCGAATTGTCCGAGAAGGTCGGCGAGGTTCTGGGCAAGACGCTACGGCCCGAGAAGGTGATCTTCGTTCCCGCCCTGCCGAAGACGCGCTCGGCCAAGATCGTGCGCGGGGCGATCAAGAAGCGGTACTTGGGAAAGCCCTTGGGGGATCTGTCGTCGGTGGAGAATCCGGACGCGCTGGAGGCGATAGAGCCGCTGTAGGGGCGAACACAAGGTTCGCCCTTACAGAAAATATCGCGCCACGACCCCGCCCAAGATCGGCAGCAGCAAATTATCCACGCCCTCGATCGACAACGCCTCGATGAGCGAGGCCACCATTGCCGTGATCAGCGCCCCTTGCGGCCCGAGTAGCGGAATCAACACCACCACCGCCGAGACGAAGAAGGCGAAGGTCCCCAGGTAGGTCTTCTTCAGAAAGAAGATCCGCCGCACGCCGAATTTCATCCCGATCAGCGCCGCGAAGGCGTCGCAGAGGCAGGCGAGCAGGGCGCCCGCGAAGGCCGCGCGCAAGGGTAGGAAGTGCGCGGAGATCCCCAGCCCCACCGCGAGGAAGATCGGCGCCAAGTCCATGTGGGAGGAGCGGGTCAGGCGCTCGCTCAAGTAGCCGATGATCGGCAGCGAGGGCTTTTGCGAGAGGCGCCGCAGCTCGGCGATGTAATAGAGGGCGCAGACCACAGCCGTTACCGCGGTGGAAACCCTGGGATAATAATGAAAGGCGAAGGGCGCGAGCAGGCCCGGGAGGTGAAGCGACTTCCGCTTCAGCTCGCGCTGGATTTCAGTAGAGGTAGGTGAATCCGAGACCGACATTTTTACCGGATACCTGGGGCGTCAGGAAAAAGTTAGGATGTTCCTTCTTGTGAAATTTCGCGGTGCCGACGCCGATCACGGTGCCGAGCACCGCTCCCATGACGACGTCGCTAAGAAAATGCTTATAGCTGTCCACGCGACTGATCGAAACCAAGGAAGCGAGGGCATAGGAAGGCACCCCCGCCTTCCAGCCGTAGAAGGTGGTCAACACCCCCGCCGCCGTGAAGGCCGCGGTGGCGTGTCCGCTGGGAAAACCGAAATTGCCGCCGTCGGGCCTTTCTCTGCGAAAGGAGAATTTGGCGATGGTGCTTATTCCCATGGAGAGGATCAAGGCCTCGGTCAAGGCCCGGCTGGTGACGGCCAATTTGGGATGATGGGTGTTGGCCGCGACGATCCAGGTGATCAGCGAGACGCCGCCGATGGTGTAGGGCGAGAGGGTCCAGCCGATGATGTCGTTGCCGGTGTCGCCGAACAGGGCGTTGGGTTGAAAACTATTTTGCAGGTCGTCGTCGACGCTGTGCAACCCGGCCGTCAAGCCGATGCCCAGGCCGAAGGCCAGGCCCCCCCAGCCCCAAAACGACTCCTTCATGCTGAGGCCCAGGTCCCGCGGAATCTCTTTGAAGACGAACTTCCCGGCGGTCGCGGATCTTTCGCCGAACTCGGTGTCCTGAGGCGACAACTGGATGTCGGGGGCGCTCTCGGCGGCCGGGGCGGGGTCTTGGGCGGCCTCCTTGGCGGCCAAGAGGGCGGGCGAGGCCCATTGCAGGCCGAGGGTGCCGAGGAGGCATAGGCAAAGCAGGCGTTTCATTGGGCAGGGGCCCTAGCACCCGGGCGGTGGGGCCGCAATCAATATTCGGTAGACATCTTGGGTACCTAGAGTGCGTCGGAGGCGGTGCCGGCCGAGGGCTGCTTGACGGGGGCGCCGGTCGTGGCCTTGGTCTTGTCGCCGCTCAGTCCGGTGGCGGAGAGGGGGACCTTCTTTCCCTGGCCGGCCTGGTATCCGCCCAAAAATCCGCTTTTGAAACCTGAGACGAAGCTGGCCTGCGAGCCGTATTCGCTGCGGAAGTATTTTTCGGGTTTGTTGAAGGCCTCGTGGCGCTTGGGGTCGGGCTTGAGCTTTTGCTCGAGGTCGGCCTTGCCGGCCTTTTTGCCAAGGTCGTAGCCGATCTCGATGCCGCGCTTGCGGGCGGGGTCGCCGACGAAGCCGGTCTTGCGCGCCTCGTTGGCCTTGGCTGACTTGCCGCCGGAGCTTTGGGCCAGGGCTTGATCGGGGATTTGGGTCGTGAGGAGGGGTAAAATAAGAAATAAAGGCAACAACGACTTCCGTGGCGAAAACATAGCTTGGAGCGGCTCCTTGAACCTGTATTATGTTCCGAGTATTGTACGCCGATAGCACGGGCTCTTGTCCAGGGTCGAGAAAAAGCCGGTGATTGACAGGGAAAAGGCGCTGGAATAAGACCGAAAACCACCTGCGGGAATAGCTCAGTTGGTAGAGCATCAGCTTCCCAAGCTGAGGGCCACGGGTTCGAATCCCGTTTCCCGCTCAATGATTTCAATGGGTTGCACCGGATGCCATTTCCGGTGCAACCCTCCTGCAACCCATGGCTTTTATTTTCTACCGCAAGACCGGCTGGGTCCTCATCGACAAGCGCGAGCGAGTCTGGAAGAAGCTCGGCCGGATTTCCAAGGCCGAGGCCAAGGCCGTCCTGCTGCGCTACGAGACCGACCGCAACTACCTCCGCCTCGATCTTCCCCTCGCCGCCCACCGCATCACCTTGCGTCGGCTCTGCGACGCCTACATCGAGGATATTCGCGGAGCGAAAGGCGCCTACACCGTGGACCGCGAGGAAAAGCTGCTCGAGCACTTCTGCCGGCAGGCCTTCGGGGAGAAGACCTTCGGCGATGCCCTCATCAACGAGCTGACGGGCCGGGATTTGGAAAAATACCTCGCGGCCAAGGGGTACAAGGCCTATTCGGCCCACAACGTCGCCAAGGCCCTCCGCGGCGCTTACAAGTTCGCCGTCGAGCGGCGCTACCTCTCGCACAATCCGATCCTCGACGCCAGGCTTCCGAAGGTCGAAAAGCTCCCGCCGCGGGCCGCCGACCCGAAGGCCGTCGAGAAGATCCTCGCGGAGCTCTCAGGGGCGGCGAAGCAATATTACCTTTTGCTGGCTTATTCCGGCATGCGCCCCGGCGAGGGCGTCGCCCTCCAGGTCCGGGACGTGACCAAAGACGGGCTTATCGTCCGCTCGAATAAAACGAAGACCTTCCGCGTCGTTCCGATCCATCCCTGCCTTCGCTTGACCCTTGGCCTCCTCAAAAAAGGCAAGGGCCCCAACGACTACCTTTTCCCGAACGGAGCCGGCGGCCACGTCCTGTCCTTCAAGAAGTCCTTCCGCGAGGCCGCGAAACGCGCCAAGGTCAAGGGCGCCTTCCCCTACGCCCTCCGGCATTTCTTCGCGACCCAGGTCTTAAAGAACACCGGCGACCTGCGCGCGGTGCAGACCCTCCTCGGACACTCGCGGTCCACCACGACCGAGCGCTACGCACACTCGCTGGGCGAGAGCCTCAAGAAGGCCGTGCGGTCGCTGGGAAAATAAAAAACCCCGACGCATTGCCGGGGTCAAACCTTTTTGGGTTTATCACTGGGAAGTGAGTACCCACCTTATCGCATTTATCGCGGAAAATAGCAATAACGAGATGGGTTAAAAAATACCACCAATATTTTCTTGAATTATTATGAGCTGTTAGGATGGACTTCGAATTCAGGACATTTTTTTTGAGCCTTCGCCAATAAAAAAATAAGCCAGGATAAACCAGGCAAAGAAATATCATATATAGATGATACCGCATTATTACGTGGGTAAAAAAATACCCTGCTGAACCGGCCCAAAAAATGTGAATTTTAGAAGGGGTCTCGCAAGAGATGAGATCTTGGGGGCCCCTCGATAACGCACCCACCGCGACGAGAACCGAAAGGGCGGAAAAATCTCGAGACCCTGGGAAGTGAGGATGCCGCGGCGGCTTTTTCGCGGGAGCAATCCCGACCCTCGACCGCCCGAGTAAGATTTAGACATCCTCCGAAAGGGACAAGGCTGGATCCGGCGAAGGCCGGCGGTGATACCCAAAAGTGCTGGCGACACTCTAAAAACGCATCCAGCGCTATATCGCGTCCTTCTCACTCTCTCAGACCATAGATGTCCGGCGAAATTCAGACCCGCGCTTTTTTTTTATTTCGCTGCCTGATCCAAAAAGCCCCAAATTCTGGGGCCGATCACCGTCACAGGGAGAGCCTTGCCCAAAAATAAAGTTTCACGGGAAACCGTTAAAAAGACGGTTTATTCTGGTCATTGAACCCTTAAGAAATCCTTGTGAGTTCAACCGGGATTCCCGGTCTCATGCTGCGCGATCGGCGGCGCCGGGATGCGGACCCGCTGCACGATGGAGGTTTTCAACTCCTTCCCGTCGGGCTTGCGCAGGAACATCTTGTCCTTGTCCAGGCGGACCTCGATCTCGTCCCCAACGATCCACTGCGGCTTGTGGCTCCAGAGGTACTTCGCCGAATACTCGGTCTGATAGAGGATCCCATCAAGGGCGACGATGAAATTGAATTCCTTGTACCGGCGTGTGATCGGGGCGCTGGAGCCGTAGCCCGTGGCCGTGTTGCCGTAGGCGTTCACGGTCGCGGTGTTCCAGTAGGAGGTGATGGCCTGGGTTTGGTAGCCCATGTCGAGGAGGCGGGCCTTCTGGTACTGCTTGGGCTCGCCGGCCTCGGCGGCGACGGCGAGCAGGAGTAGGGAGGCGATGAGTGCTGTGCGGAGCATGGTTTTTCCTTTCTCCTTACCCGTTATTCTTTGAGTCCGTTGAATCTGATGCAGTTAAGATAAGCCAAGGATTTTTCCTGCAAAATAAACTGACGTGTTGCGGCAGGGAATGAATCGTTTTTGGGAATCTTGGTCATCAGCCTAGCAATATGTTGATCGCTCTCTCCTTCACACATATGGCGGATATAAGATGGCCTGGCGCCAAACCAAATAAACCCAAGAAGGACCACAATCAGAATTGCCAAAAGGTTTTTATTCATCCTAGCCCCGCTCCCTCAACATCAACCCAAGGGTAGGGAGAGGGAGGTAATCAACCATGCTATTTCCCAATTTTTGCAAACTCCTCAGCCGTCTCCAAAATAATCTTCCGATTTTTTGGGGAGTCAATGCCGCGAAAATTCAGTACAAGGGATTTCTCCTCATCTTGAAGTGGCCCGAGGTCTCTCGGGTCATAGGAAGAAAATAGCTCCCAAACCTTGACCCCAAGCAACTTGGCGACGGCCGGTAAATATTCGGCCTTCAGCGGCACATCTCCGTTCTCCACGGAGCTTGCGCCAGATTCACTAATATTTCCAATGACTTTGCCAAGTTGCTTCAAGGTAATCCCCTTCGCCTTTCGAACCTCGAAAATCTTCTGAAGAAGTGGCGAAGGTTTTTTCTCAATCATGGCAAATACTTAGCCAATAACTAATTTTATATCCATAAACTCAGTTGACAGCTGAGTTGATAAAGCATAACTTGGCTATCATCAAAGTTATGGAACTCACTTTTGGCGAAAACTTGAGGTTGATGCGGGTGCGGGCCGGGAAAACCGCAAAAGAGGTGGCCGCCTTGGCGGTGACTGATGACCACCCCAACGGCTTCCACGATGCCACGATCTGCAAATGGGAGAAGACGGTGCGAAGCTGGAAGTCTCTCCCCTTTGCCTGGATCGAGGCTCTCGCCGCGGCGATTGGCTGCCCCGTCGATGACCTCAAAAAAGAAAAGGCTGCCTAAAGTCTACCGCCTCCTTGGGGGCGCCCAAAAGACGCAAAGGCAAGGTTTGAATGGAGATCCTCAACACTCAGGAAGCCGCGAAACTCCTCCGATACCGGAACGTCAAGTCGTTCCGCGACGCGCTGCCGAGCCTGATCGCCGCCGGGATGCCGGCGAAGCGGATGGGCCTCGGGGCCCGGGCGCGCTGGCGCTTCGTCAAAGAGAAGCTCGAGGCCTGGGTGGCAGAGGACAGGGGCTTTGATCTTCGGTCGTCTTTGGTTCCGGGTAAAAACCAAGAAAGGAAGACGGGATGAGCAACCACAGCATGAGCATGTTTGGAGTCTGCACCTGCGAAGTCTGCATGGGGCAGGAGATCCCCGAGCCGGACGGCCGCGAGTGCGCCGACTGCGGGAAGCCCATCGAGAACCGCGAGGCCTTCGACGCCGAGCAGGATTCGGACGGCGACTGGCGCTTCTATCATGCCTCCTGCCCGAGCATGGATGCGCCGATCAACGAGCCGGACGGCGCGGTCGTCCAGGAGCCGATGGCGGTGGTGAATCAGAGGATTTGCGAAATCTGAAAAAGAAAGCCCCGAGCTGTAACTCGGGGCTGGTTTTGTAAACTTGAGAATGGAGGCTTCTTTATGACCCAGGAACAAAAAAAAGTCAACCTCGGAGGGCTGTCACTTTTGAAACCCGCCGTCAACACGACCGCTTTTTTGAAGGCCGGCATCCACGGTTTCGCTGGCTCCGGCAAGACCTTTACCGCCACCGAGCTAGCCATCGGGCTGAGCAAGGAAATTGGGGATGGGAAACCGGTAGCTTTCTTCGACACCGAAACCGGGTCCGATTATGTCATCAGCCGTTTCACTGCGGCAGGCATCCAGTTGCTCGTCCACAAGGGCCGGGCCTTTAAGGACCTTATCACCTTCATGCAGGAGGCGCAGCAGGTCTGCTCGGTTGCCATCATCGACTCGATTTCGCATGTCTGGACGGAGCTGCGCGAGGCCTACGAGCGCAAGAAGAACCGCCAAAACGGGCTGCTCTTCCAAGATTGGGGCCCGATCAAGGCCGAGTGGCGGCACTTTACCGATCTGTATCTCAACGCCCGTCTGCACGCGATCATCTGCGGTCGAGCTGGCTACGAGTACGACTTCGAAAAGGATGAGAGCGGCAAGAAGGACTTAGTCAAGACCGGAACAAAGATGAAGGCCGAGGGAGAATTCGGGTATGAGCCCAGTCTTTCGCTCGAGATGGAGCGGATCCCCGCCGAAGGGAAGGGCTTCATCAACCGCTGCACGGTGCTTAAGGACCGCACCAACACCATGAACGGGAAGTGGATCGACTATCCGAAGTACAAGGACTTCCGCACGGTGGTCAACTTCCTGAACATCAAAGGCGACCACCTGGGCCTCGACACGTCCACGACCTCGGAGGATCTATTCGAGTCCACGGACCATTCCTGGGCCCGACGGCAGAAGCAGACCGAGATCACCCTCGATCTCATCAAAAGCGAGTTCGTCGAGGCTGATCTGGACGGTACTGGGATCCCGGCGAAAAAGGCCCGCATCGCCCTGCTCGAGGAAGTCTTCGGAACCAAGAGTTGGGAAGAGGTGACCACGCTGCGGCTTGAAGACCTACAAGCTGGGCTCGACCAGCTGAAAAACCGCGACCTCAATGCGTGGCGCGTCAACTTCCTCAAGGGTATTTCGGGCAAGGGACTGGCCGAGGCCGGGAAGGCGGTGGGTGAATGAAAAAATGCGAAGATCAGGGGCATGACGAGTGTGTCTACAACGATCAAGACGAGTGCCCGGCTTGTGACGCCTTAGCTAAGCTCGACCGTGAACATGAAAAGGTCGAGGAAGCCGAAGCGGAAATCGAGCGTCTCAACGAAAGAATTGATGAACTGAAAGCGGACCTGCGAGAAGCGCAGTCCGCCTGACAACTAAACGTAAACTTCAAGCCGTTCCGGGTAACCCGGGCCGTAGGTTGGAAGGCAGCGGCCCGGGATTATTATGAACATTTTCAATAAGCTGAAAAATCTCATCCGTAAAAAAACTCCGGGCGGTGCTGACGACCGCCGCCTAACCGAGGAAGAGATGCAGCGCGCGGTCTTCCGTCTCGGCGAGAAGTTCCCCCTTAAGGGGCGGTGGTGGGTGGTGAGCGATTTGACCTTGAAGAGCGTCGTGATCGTGCCTGTGGGCCCGACGAGAAAGGCTCAGGGATGAAGAGATTTTGCACGTACTGCGGCGAGCAGCGCAGCTCGGCTCACTTCCGCAAGAGCAAGTGTCACCCCGAGCGTCCCGGGAATTGGGCCGGGAGCATTCTGCACTCGCGCTCTTATGTGCGCCACGGCGACGGCTTGAGCGAGTCGCCGATGAGGAAGCGCCTGCGGCGGGTGCCGCGAACGAAACCTGCGGAGTAGCGAAGCGGTATCGCGCCACCCTGATAAGGTGGAGGTCGCCAGTTCGACCCTGGCCTCCGCAACAATCCTCCCCCGCTGGACCTGGGGAAGCAGTAAAAATTGGCCCGAAAAGGGTGGCTCCGGAAGATTAAGTCGGTGACTAAGCGGTACAGGCGGCCTTAGGGCGCGGTCCTCCTGCTTCCGACCGAAAAGACGATGCCACCTTTCCACGCCGAGTCCAAAGGGCTGTGACAAGGCCAGCCACGGCAGGGATAGGGCCTCTTTAAGGAATTTATGAGCCCAAAGATCGAGGAAGAGCAAAACCAGGATGTTGCCGCCGGCGTACTGCAGAAGCTCAATCAGATCGGCCAGGTAAAAGCCGCCTTCTGGGTTACTCACTTGATCCTCGACTTCCAACGCCTAGGGATCGAGAGTCCTGTCGAACAACTCTTCTTCGCCTGGTGGAAATACCTGCGCGCCGACAAGCACCACGAACTTTTACCCCAGTTTCAGATCGGAAAATATTTCGTCGATTTCCTCATCGACGGGACAAAGATCGTCGTCGAGATCGACGGGCATTGGCACGAGAAGACCAAGGAGCAGGTCAAAAAGGACCGTCAACGTGAACGTGCCATCGAGAGGGAAGGTTTTCACGTGGTCCGTTTCACCGGAAGCGAGGTCTATCATGAGCCTCAGCGGTGCATCGGGGAGACGATTCAGATGATTTTGAAGTGGAGTGAAGGTGAAAAATCCTAGCTTCCAATTCTATCCGGGTGACTGGCTGCGAGACAACGTGGCTGGGTGTTCCCTGGCGGCCCAAGGATTGTGGCTGCGTATGATGATCCTTGCGCACGACTGCGAGCCCTATGGCGTGTTAGAGCGCAACGGCAAAACAATTCCAAACGACGTGATCGCGCGGCAGTGCGGTTGCGATCCGGCGGAGTTTGAGCGGTTGTTTAAAGAGCTTGAAGACGCCGGGGTTCCCGGTCGCACCCGCAGAGGTGCTATCTACAGCAGACGCATGGTCCGTGACGCCGAAAATAGACTGGCAATAAAAAAGTCCAAATCAGCCTCCGGGCAGGAAGGAGCAAAAAGCAAATGGATGAATAACGGAAATATAAGCGGGCTTAAAAGAAGTCAGCGACTGCAGGAGGCTAGGGCAAAAGGCACACACACCAAAGATGAATGGGAGGCGTTAAAACTGTCCTTCGGTGGGGTGTGCCCGCGTTGCAAAACCTCGGGAAGAAGGATAGTCAAAGACCATATCGTCCCGATTTATCAAGGTGGAAGCGATAGCATTGAAAACATCCAACCACTTTGTAATTACTGCAATTCTTCCAAGGGCGCTGAACGAATAAATTGGAAAGATGCCTGGCAAACGCCTGGCGAAACGCCTGGCGAAAATTTGGAAATGCCTGGCTCTTCATCTTCCTCTTCATCTTCATCTTCAAATAAAAAAGAAAAAAATAAAAAAGAAAAAAGAGACGGGGAGCCCGTGCCGATCCGGCAAGTACTGGCTCGCATGGTCGCGGAGGGTCTTGGCCAATGATGCCCAACGCCATCGAAGCCGAACGCGCCTTCCTGGGGAGCTTATTTTTCGGCGACGACCTCATCACCGACCTCGAGCCGCGGCTTAGGCCCGAGGATTTCTACCGGCCCGAGCACAGTCGGATTTACCGCGCTGCCCTCGGACTGTACGAAAAATCGGAGCCCATCGACGTAATTACCCTTGCCGAGGAACTCAAGCGGCAGGGCGAGAAGGTCGAAGATGGCGTGCTCGCCGACATAGCCTCGGCTGCCGGCACGAGCGTCAACGCCGCGACCCTCTCGGCTATCATCCGCGACAAGGCCTTGCGCCGGCGGATAATCGCGACTGCGGAGGAGATCAGAAACGCCGCCTTGGCTTGCGAGGATGGCGCTGGCGAGGTGCTCGACCGGGCGGAAGGCCTGATCCACCAACTCGGGGACGAAAACGCTCAGGAGGCCACGGAGAGCGTCAAGAGCCTCGCGAAGAGGGCTCTCGACAAAATCGAGTCGCTCAAGACCTCGAAGGGCCTGGTGGGGTTTGATACCGGGTTCACCGATCTCAACCGCCTCACGGCGGGGTTACAGCGCAAAGACCTGGTCATAGTCGCGGGCCGTCCCTCGATGGGCAAGACCGCCTTCGCACTCAACCTCGCGCTGAACGTCGCCAAGCTCTCCCAGGAGGGGACGGCAATATTCAGCCTAGAGATGAGCAACGACTCCCTGGCGCTCCGGATGCTGGCCGCCATGTCCAGGGTTAGCCTCGGGAGGATCCGGACCGGATCT
Source organism: Deltaproteobacteria bacterium PRO3 (assembly GCA_030263375.1). NCBI lineage: Bacteria > Deltaproteobacteria > Deltaproteobacteria bacterium PRO3. The sequence goes on along the minus strand of SZOV01000001.1, from coordinate 74,712 downwards.
TGCGACGGCCGGGATTGGCAAGCCCTGGTAAAGGCGACCTCGGCACTCTCTAAGGCGAACATAGTCTGCGACGAGTCGAGCAGCCTTTCCCCGCTCGAGCTCCGCGCCCGGGCTCGCCGGATCGTCAAGAAGCACAAGGTTGGGATGGTGATCGTCGATTACCTCCAGCTGATGCGCGGTGAAAGCGCGCGCTGGGAAAACCGAGAGAGGGAGATCGGCGACATTAGCCGCTCGCTTAAATCGCTCGCCAAGGAGCTTGACCTCCCGGTGGTGGCCCTCTCCCAGCTCAACCGCAACCTCGAGTCCCGCGACGACAAGCGCCCCAAGCTCTCAGACCTGCGCGAAAGCGGGAGTATTGAGCAGGATGCGGACCTCGTTCTCTTCCTGTACCGCGACGAGGTTTATCGCCGAAATTCCGAAGACGAGGGCGTCGCCGAAATCATCATCGGCAAGCAGCGCAACGGCCCCCTCGGGACGGCGCGTCTCAGGTTTTTCAACGAGTTCGGGTTGTTCGAGAACCTCGAGGAGCAGAGAAGGGAGCCGTGGCCCGATGCGACGGACCGGAAGTCCTTGGGTGCCGGGGAGATATACGAGGGGGCCTCATGAACCTTGTGAAGCCACGACGTCGCCCCCGCCACATCGAGGAGTCGCTGCAAACGACATGCGTCCAATGGTTTCGCCTGCGCTACCCGGGGCGCCTGATCTTCGCGATACCCAACGGCGGCAAGCGAAACGTCCTGGAGGCCGTGAGGCTCAAAGCCCAAGGGGTCCTGGCTGGGATACCGGATCTCTTCATCCCCGAGCCGTTTCGTGGTCGCCCCGGGCTTTGGGTGGAGATGAAGCGGGAGGACGGGCGACCTACCAAGCACCAGCGGGGAATGATCGAGGTGCTTCGCGCCAAGGGTTACCACGTGGAGGTCTGCAAAACCTTCGACGAATTTCGAGGCGTGGTCGAACGATATTTCAGGGGTTCGGTTGAACAATATTTTGGAGGTGAGGCTTGAGCGAAGACATTTCCCAACGGATCGAGAGCCTGGAGAAGGAATTCAATAAATTCTCATCAGGTCTCATGAACAACGCGAGGCTGCTCCAGGCGCTCCTGGCCGGGCTAGGTATTCAACTCGATGTCACTATGGCCGGCGACAAGATGAACGTGAATTGGAGCGTCCCGCTCGAAGGGCCCGGCAATGGGGTGCTGAAGATGATCCTGACGATGCTTAGGCAGCATGAGCAATCCCTTGCCGGAGCACCGACGCTTATCGCACCGGACGGCACGCGAGTTTTCAAAAACCTTAAGGAGGAATGAATGGCTAAATTCGAGATCAAGCACCGCTGGACTGGAGAGGTCCTATTCGAGATCGAGATCGGTAGCCTGCGCCTCGCAGTTGAGGCCGCCGTCAAGTCCGGGGCGGACCTCTCCGGGGCGGACCTCTCCGGGGCGAACCTCTCCGGGGCGGACCTCTCCAGGGCGAACCTCTACGGGGCGGACCTCTCCAGGGCGGACCTCTCCGGGGCGAACCTCTACGGGGCGGACCTCTCCAGGGCGGACCTCTCCGGGGCGAACCTCTACGGGGCGAACCTCTACGGGGCGGACCTCTACAGGGCGGACCTCTCCGGGGCGAACCTCTACGGGGCGCGCGGCGTCGACCGTTACCGCTCGACGCCGCTGATGATGCTTTTGGACCAGACAGGCCCGATCCGCGCTTACAAGCTGGTAAAGGAGAACGGGCTCGCCCCGTTCAACGGGGGCATTATTTATGAAGTCGGCAAAAGTTACGAGGTCGCGGACGCAAACACGGACGAAACTGAACATTGCGCGGCCGGAATCAACGTAGCCACCCTAGACTGGTGCATCAAGAATTACAAGAAAGGCTGGCGAATCCTAGTTCTCGAATTTACCGCTAAGGACATAGCGGCCATTCCTATAGGAACCGATGGGAAATTTCGGCTCTTCCGGGCGAAGGTTGTCGGAGAAAAAGATTTGCGAGAGATTGGAGTGATTAAAGACGAGGAGAAAGTAACTTAACCCCGTTGGCGGCGCGGACGGTGAAGAATGGAAGTTCTGGAGCAACAAAGAGGTGGGGCGGCGCAAATGAGTGAATGGGCGGACATCTATAATAATTTTATTTGTAATGGTTGCGGCGAAGTGTTCCCGATTTGGGAACGATATTTTTGTTTGGAATGTGGCGACGTTTGCAGGCGATGTTATATGGAAGGGCACTAACATGACTCAAAATAAAATCCCGACGGATGAAGAGATCTTCGAAGAGTGGAGACGTACTAATGGAGGCATCATCAGCGATCCTGAAAATGTTTGGGTAGAATGCGCCGGAGATTCTTGGATTGAACTGATCCATCTGGCCCGCGCAGCCGGGCGGGAGGAGCAGAGGGATAGGGTCGAAGCTATGTTAGAGGCTCGCCGCCCGACTACAGGGGATTTGACTTTGGCGGATAAAACCAAGACTCAGTCGATGCTGCACTTAGATAGAATTTTAACTGGAATACTAAAGGCCATCCGCGCGCAGGGGGAGGAGGAGAAGACCTCGTGAAAAAAGAAACCGAGTACCGCTACCGGCAAAGGATTAAAGACCTTGAGCAGGACCGCAACAGAGCGAACAGGGAGCGCGACATCTATCGCTCCATCGCTCACGATATTTATAACGTCGTCTGCGAGTGCGTGGAGAATAACACCGCCATCTCGAAGGCGTGGATCCTGAAGCAGGTTAAGAGGGCGCTTGTTTGAGCGAAGAAGATTTAAAGCACATCGAAAAGACTTTAGGCCAAGGCATCAGCTTCCGGGCGCGGTGCATTCGGAAGCTGATTGCGGAGATTAACAGACTTAAGGCGATGCAACAGAAGAGGCCGGAGAAGCGGAAAGAGACCCTCCTGTTCTCCAACGGGCTCAAGGGGGCGGCGTGAGGGTGGTTCGGAAAACGGTTATCTTCCGTTGCGTCAGCTTCGCCTCAACCCTTTTCGCGGCTCGGGTCTGGTTTGGTGATTGGCACGTTACCCCTTTTGCCTTGTTTCTGATCCCGTATTGCTCTGCTGTTTACTATCTTTTCGAGAAGGTTTGGGAAGAATGGAATACCAGGAATTTTTAGAATCAAAAACCCATAAGGGTGCTGGATTCGGTTTCACCGATGCCGATTTACCCTCGCAGATGTTCGACTTCCAGAAGGCCTTGACCGAATGGGCAGTCAAAAAGGGGCGAGCTGCCATTTTCGCCGATTGTGGGCTTGGAAAATCGCTGATTCAACTCGCATGGGGCGACAATATCGCCCGTACCACAGGGAGGCCGGTGCTACTCCTCACCCCTTTGGCCGTCTCTTCCCAGACCATCCGAGAGGGGGAGAAATTTGGGATTGAGGCCGTTAGGTCCCAGGACGGATCGGTTAAGGGCCGGATCGTTGTGACCAATTACGAGCGGCTTGAGAAATTCTCGCCCTCGGAATTTTCCGGGGTGATCTGTGACGAGTCTTCGATACTTAAGAGCTTCGATGGAGCGCGGCGCCAGGAAATCACCGACTTTATGCGCAAGGTGCCTTATCGCCTGTTAGCCACGGCGACAGCCGCGCCGAATGACTATATCGAGCTTGGCACCTCAAGTGAGGCCCTTGGGTATCTCGGGCATATCGACATGCTCAACAGGTTTTTCAAGAACGACAATAACAATACCTCGCTTAAGCGGCATTTTGGCGAGGCCCCGAAGTGGAGATTTAAAGGTCATGCCGAAACCCCATTTTGGCGCTGGGTGGTTTCCTGGGCGCGGGCATGTAGGAAGCCGAGCGATCTTGGATTCGATGATGGGCGATTTAAACTCCCGGAGCTCATCGAAAGGGAGCACATTGTCGGAGCGACCAGGCCACCCGAGGGGATGCTTTTCAACATGCCTGCCGTCACGCTCCGGGAGCAGCGCGAGGAGAAAAAGCGGACCATCCGGGAGCGATGCGAAAAGGCAGCGGCGTTGGCGAGCGGAAAAGATCAAGTTCTCGTATGGTGCCAGCTCAACGAGGAGGGGGACCTCCTAGAGGAGATCATCCCCGGCGCAGTCCAGGTGAGCGGGTCCGATAGCGATGAGGCGAAGGAAGAGCGCTTCCTGGGTTTCGCAGATGGGAAAATCCGGGTGCTCGTCACAAAACCGAAAATCGGTGCTTGGGGTCTAAACTTCCAACGCTGCGCCCATGTTGTCTCATTCCCAAGTCATTCTTATGAGCAATACTACCAAGGAATAAGGCGATGTTGGAGATTCGGCCAAGAGCGCCCGGTGGTGGTCGATCTCGTCCTCACTGAAGGAGAGAAAAGAGTCATGCAAAATCTGCGGCGAAAGGCCATGGCGGCCGACAAGATGTTTTCAAATTTAGTTCAGGAAATGAACGAATCGCTGGCTATTAAAATTAAGGAGCGTTTTCCCAAGACCGAGGAGGTTCCGTCGTGGCTGTGAAAGATCAGATCATCACCGAAAAATATGCAATTTATAACGGAGATTGCGTAGAGGTAATGCAAAGCCTCCCAGCGGATAAGGTCCACCTTTCGATTTACTCCCCACCATTCGGCGGACTGTATCATTACTCGTCGAGTGAGCGGGACCTTTCAAATTGCTCAGGTTACGAGGAATTCTTCGAGCACTATGCTTTCGTGGTTCGGGAGCTATATCGGCTAACACTCTCGGGGCGGATTACGGCGGTCCATTGTACCGACATCCCATCCGGCAACAGCGGATCCGACCACCTGACCGACTTCCCCGGAGACATCATCCGCCTTCATGAGCGGGAAGGTTTTAAATTCATCGCCCGGCATACGATATGGAAAGAGCCGCTTTGGGTGCGCAATAGGACCCTTGCGAAAAACCTTGCCCACAAGACCATCGTGGACGATTCGGCCTTCGCCGGCGTCGCCTCGGGGGATTATCTCCTAGTGTTTCGGAAGCGCGGAGGAAACAAGGTGCCGATTTCTCACCCTACCGGACTTCATTCCTACGCCGGAGAAAGCCCCATCCCAGAGGACCTGGAAAAGTATAAAGCCTGGAAGGGGAAGCAGATTGAGAACCGCTTTTCTCATTGGATTTGGCGGCGGTATGCATCTTGTATTTGGGATGATGTTCGGATGGATCGCGTGCTTCCGTTCCAGGACTGTAAAGACCCAGACGACGAGAAACATGTGCACCCCCTACAGCTGGACGTAATCGACAGGGTTATAGCGCTCCGATCCAATCCCGGTGAGACGATTTTGACCCCATTCATGGGGGTTGGGTCAGAGGTTTACGCAGCGGTTATGGCGGGTCGAAAGGGGATCGGGGTGGAATTGAAAACCAGTTATTTCCGACAGGCGATAAAAAACCTGAGTATGGCCGAGTCAATCGAGTCCGCCGAAAAAACCCAGAACAACCTCTTCTCGGCGGTGGGGTGATCTTAGAATTTCAACTTTGATGGGGTGAATTGTGGCGAAGACACTGAACGAATGGCTCTCCGAAATGGAACGGCTTGATAAGGAGGCGAAAGACGGTCTCCTGTTTGAGGCCCACGAACGCGATATATCTATGTGTTGGCTGATTGACGAGCAAACACGTGGGCTTTGTTTTAAGGCCCTCACCGAACTCCCGAGGGCGGTGGAGATAATTAAAGCTATCATGGAATCTTACACCGGACACAACAAAGAGCACATTCTTGGAGTAATCGAAAAAATCCTCAACGGGGTAGAGAAATGAAAACAGTCAAAGTCACGGTGAAGAGGGAGCAGCTTCAGAAGGTATTAAACCGTGTTCACCCCCTGTGGGACGAGATAACCCTCGAACTCCCGGCGGAGCAGGTGGAGATGCCTAGACCTGCGAAAGGATTTCCATCGATATGCCCAGGCGAGCACGAATTCGAGGAGATCGAAATGGGCGGCATGGGGAAGATCAAGCTCTGCCTGATCTGCGGGGCCGCGAGAGAGGTTAAGCAGGAGTCGAAGAGGAAGAGATTTAAACTACATCGCTGGGTCGAGAGCCCATACGTTGGACATGATGACGTGGAGGTGGTCGAGGAAGTCGAGCTTGAGGAGGTGGAGTAATGTGCGCTCCGCCTATACTTGGACTCGTTCCGCCACCATACGTGACACTTGCTAGCACTTCACTGGGCCCCGAGGTCGACAGAAAATGCGCACAATGCGGCGGCTTTACCAGACTTCCTGAGAGGGCGACTTTCAAGTGCAGCTATTGCGGTACGATGGGGAAAGAGCAGCTTTACCATTAAGGACTCTATGCAATACGACGAACACCGAAAAGTAAAACCCCTGCGCGGCCAGCTCTTCGTCAAGGTCATTGAGGCCCCCGAGAAGACTTCGGGCGGGATTGTCCTGCTCGACCGCTCCAAACCACTGCCTACCGAGAGTGAGGTAATGGCCCTGGGAGATCCGCCCATTGAGCGAGATCGGGAGCAGCCCTGGCCATTCGGTGTCGGCGCCAAGGTTTTTCATAACAAATTCAGCGGCCACTCGGTCAAGATGGCCGGAAACTACTACCTAATTCTTAAGGCCGAGCACGTCTTGGCCTACCGGGAGGAACAATGAAGATCGTCAACATCGTACCCGCCTCCGAGGGCCTTGAAGGTCGCTCGGGGACCCTCGTCATTCTCAAGGCCATCTTGGCCCAGCACCCAGAGAGCAGCAGCTTCGACTTTCAGCTCAAGGCCGAGGAGATCCGGCAAGTCCTCGACGCGCAGAAAGAGGCTGAGCGGCTCGAGCTCCGGGACGACATCTACTCTTGGATCGTCTCCAAGCTCAAGACCGCCAACTACTCGGGCATGATCGCCGGGAGGATCATCAAGAGCTTTCTTGACGCGGAGAGCCTTGAGGAGAGTCAAGAGGTTCATTAATCTTAGAGTTGATTATGGTAAAGAAGATCGGAAGACCATCAAAATTAAACTCTCAAAAAATGGACGAGATCTGCGCGCAGATTGCCCAGGGCAAGTCTTTGGTAGGCATATTGAAGCGCAACCCCAGCAGGTACCCAACCTATACCAACGTCATGGCAGCGCTTCGAAAAAACGAAGAGTTTCGGCAGAAGTACGCGAAGGCAAAGGAGGAACAGGCCGACTACCTGGCCGAAGAGATCCTGGAAATCGCCGACGACTCGACCCGAGACTGTTACGAAGACGACGATGGGGAGCATAAGGTCGACCACGAGCACATCGCCCGCTCCCGGCTCCGTGTCGACACCAGGAAGTGGATCGCTGGAAAACTCAAGCCGAAGAAGTACGGCGAAAGCCTAAAGCTCGGGAATGACCCGGACAACCCATTCCCTGGCGTAATCATGTACCCAGAAAAGAAAAAGGAAGGTGAGGCGTGAACGTAATAGAAGGTTTAAACGTGCAATTCATTTCTGAGGATATGAAAACGGCGGCCATCCAAGCGCTTCAGGTCGCTGAACGCATCGCTAGGGAGGTAGGGTCGAGGAACCGCACCGAGTTCGGCATTCAAAAGATTATCAGCCCCGCCGACGGCTGGTTTTATTCGACGGACATCATCGCTAAAAAAATCGAGGACCTGAGAAAACACCTGGAGCAGATACCCATTGCAAACAGCAGCAGCGCAGAAGATCTTCTGGCAAGCCCACCCGGGACCGCAGACGGAAGCCCTCCGGCGGAGTGAGTTCGAGATCCTCTACGGCGGGGCCCGCGGGGGCGGGAAGACCGAGTGCGGCCTGGTCGTGATGATCGAGCCGAAGTACGTCTTCAACCCGCGCTATCGTTTTTTGGTCGTCCGGAAGAACGCCAAAGACCTCGACGATTGGCTGGACCGGGCCCGCTGGATGTATTCGCCGCTCAAGGCGGAGGTCATCGGCCGCGAGATCCGATTTCCGTCGGGAGCCGTGGGCCGCACCGGCAACCTCAAGGATAAGAACGCCTTCGAGCAGTACATCGGCCACGAGTACCAAAAAATCTTGATCGAGGAAATGACCCTCATCCCATCCGAGGAGTCCTACGAAAAGCTGGTATCGAGCTGTCGCAGCACCGTCCCTGGCCTTACCCCGCAGGTCTTCGCCACCACCAACCCGGGCAACGCCGGCCATATCTGGGTCAAAAATCGCTTCGTGAAGCATGGCGCCATGAAACCCTATCGGGACCCGACCACGGGCCGGTGGCGGGTCTACATCCCGGCCCGGGTCGACGATAATCCGACCCTGATGCAGCGCGATCCGACCTATGTTAATTGGCTGCGTGGCTTGCCGCCCAAGCTCCGCGCCGCCTGGCTCGAAGGCAACTGGGATGTTTTCGAGGGGCAGTTCTTCGACGCCTGGAACGAGGCGATCCATGTCTACGAGCCCTTTCCCATTCCCCGGGAGTGGCGCCGCTTCCGGGCCATCGACTGGGGATACTCGGATCACTTTTGCTGCCTGTGGTTCGCGGTGGGGCCCGATAACCATGTCTGGGTGTACCGCGAGTTCTACCGCAACCGGCTCACCGACACCGAGTACCGGGACCAAGTGGCGAGCCTCTCCGTCTACCCAGACGGGACCCAGGAGGAGATCGAGTACACCGTTGGAGACCCGATCAGCTTCTGGAACCGCATCCCAGCCGACAGCCTCCAGGGCTTCTCTTCGCGCCCCTTCGCTGAGCGCTGGGAGATCTATGCCGAAGGGCCCCAGGGATTCACGATCATTAAAGGCGACAATAAGCGCGTGCCGGGATGGGGACAAGTCCGGGAGTACCTCCGGCCCATCGAATACCGCGGCGCCCAAAGCGCGATGCTCCACATTTCCCGGGACTGCAAGAATTTGATCCGCACGCTTCCGGCCCTGGTCCACGACGACATCAAGGTGGAGGACGTGGCCGACGGGGCCGAGGACCACCCGGCCGACGCGCTGCGGCTCGGCCTGCAGTCCAGGGCGCCGATTTTCACGACGACAACCCCGAAGTATCGGGACAACTACGAAGCCGCCGAGGCGCAAGCAGAGCGCGAGGCCGGGGAGGGTGTAGATTTATGGTGAGAATTTTGTTGATCGGTTGGGACATGCTGTCCCTGGAGTCCGGGTTGAGCGTTTCGACTCTGAAGCGGTACCACCGAAAGCGAAAGCGGATCCCATTCCAGAAGACCACGGAGAAGAAACAGGGGAAGGTCGTCATCCCGCGCATGGCCTTCTACCAATGGCTCGGGGAAATCTTGGTTGACCCGAGATGAACCTATAACGCCGTCTGCTGAAAAATTCGAGGCCCTCGTAAACTCGCGGGGTGCCCAAGCAATCCCTTCAGGACCAATACCGCCTGTGGAAAAACCGAGTCTTGGCCGGCAAGAAGCGCCTCCAAGATCAGGCTCTGGACTGGAAGGAGAGCGAGGACTTCTACGAAGGAAAGATCCTAAACCCCAAAAAGTCGGACTTCTCGGAACAACTCGTCAGCGTCAATCTCCAGTACGTTGATGTCCGCTCCTCCGTCCCCAAGCTCTACTCCCAAAACCCCTACGCCTTCATCGACCCAGAGACCCCAGAAGCCGACCTGAAAGCCGAAGTCCTCGAGCGCGTCGTCAACACCCAGATCAACGGCCCCTGGAACCTGGAGTCCACGGCCTGCGCCTGCGTGAAGGGCACCAAGCTCAAAGGCCGATCCTACGCAAAGATCTCCTTCGTCTTCGACAAGGACAAGATCGCCCGGCAGTACGTCGGGGAGCGGCCCACCAACGAGATCTCAATCGACTTCGTGGACCGCGAGCACCTGATCGTGGAGCCCAACGCCAGGAGCTTCCGCGCCGCGCGGTGGGTCTCGCACATGGTCACGGCGCCCATCGCCGAGATCCGCGAGAAGTTCAACCTCCGGGAAGACGACAAGCCCACGGTCATCGAGGACACCTGCCAGCCAGAGAACCTCGAGGAAGAAGAGAAGGAGGACTTCCAGTACGGGACCTATCACGAGATCGAGGACCGCCTAAACCACAAGCTCATGGTGATCATCGAGGGCGTGGACCGCTTCGCTGTGAAGCCCTACGAGATGCGCTACGGCTTCCACTCCATGTACGAGGAGCTTGAGTGGAACGACATCCCCGGCAAGCTCGACACCAAGCCGGACGTGCACTTCTGGCGCAAGCAGCTCCTCGAGTTGGCCGAGATTAAGACCCAGCAGGCCAACCACCGCCGAAAGCTGAACTCGAAGTACATCTCGCAGGGCAAGAAGCTCACCGAGAAGCAGAAGAACGACCTCACGTCCTACAAGGACGGGATCGTTGTCGAGTTGCAGCCCGGGACGACCGTCACCCCCTTCCAGCACGCCCAGCTTGGTCAGGAGGTCTACGCGAGCGAGCAGTCGACCCGCCAAGACCAGGCGGTCATCAGCGGCTTAAACGAGCAGAAGCAGGGCCTCCCCCAAGCCCAGAAGACGGCCCGCGAGGCGATGGCGATCTACCAAGAGGCCCAGGACGTGGTGTCCTACCGCGCGGGGATCGTCGAGGATTTCATCGGAAGGATTTTGCAGAAGTGCATCTGGCTCATCCAGCACTTCTACGACGCGACCCGCGTCATCGCCATGACCGGCATGGAAGAGGCGGAGTTCCTGGGCTTCAAGGACAAGGTGAAGGGCCTGGAAAACTCTTCGGTCATGGGCACCGCGGCCAAGCCGTTCCTTTCCTTCGTCGGGACGGATCTTGTCGGACAGATGAAGGTCCGGATCAAGGCCGGCTCGGCGATGCCGGTCAACGAGGGCCAGCGCAAGGAGGAGATGCTTCAGCTCTTCGAGGCCGCCGGGAAAAACCAGACCATTGCCGCAGCCCTCGACCCCAAAGAGGCCCTCAAGGAGTTCGCCAAGCTCCTCCACTTGGACAACAAGCGGATCATCATCGACCCAAAGAGCCCCGAGCAGGAGAACGCGCTCCTTAAGCGCGGGATCCCCGTCATGCCGATGCTTGGCGAGGACCACGCCTCGCATATCGCCGCGCACCAGCTGGAGAACAACAACACTCCGGCCTTCCTCGCGCACCTCATGGCGCACAAGCTTCTCGAAAGTTTCATCCAAAAGTCCTCGATGGTCGGCGCCGCGCCCAATTCAGGCGCCCAGGGACCGTCCGGGATTCTTGGTCAAGCAGTCAGCGGACTTCCCCAGGGGAGCAATGCGCCTCTCCCTGGAGGTCCGCAACCCGGTCGGGCCGTTTCGCCCCCGCCGGTACCTTCACCCGCCCCGGAAGGGGCTTTGCCTAATTAAGGAGCGAACCAATGGCCGACGAACTTAATCCGACCGCCAGTAGTCAGCCCGCTAGTGCTGCGGGACCTAACGGGTCGGGGAAGCCAGCTGAGGCCAGTAGCCCGGGCGGCATGACGCCTAGTCAGCAGTCCGACTACTACAACAAAACCCAGCAACTGGCGGCAGAACGCCGCGCCCTCGAGGAAGAGCGAAGGGCCTTTGAAGCCGAACGCCAAGCCTACCCCCAGAGATACGGGCAGAATTCCACACCGCAAAACCAATACGGACCGCCGCAGGGGTTTGTCCCCGGGCAGGCCCCAGGGGGTTTTGTAGGAGGTCCCCAAGTCCCTGGGATGCAGCCGGCCCAAGGCTTCATGCCCCCGCCCAACTACGGAAAGCTCGTTGAGCAATTCGGCCAAGAGGGTGCGAACGAAATCATGGCCGCCTTCAACGCACTAGCCGGACCTGTCCAGCAGGAATTCCAACAAGCGCAAGCCCTCCTGAACCAGACGCAAGCCATGACGTTGTTCAACCACCTGGCTGCCAAGGGGAAGGAGACTTTCGGCGACGAATGGAAGGACCACGGCAAGGAGACGATGGAGCTCGTCACCAAGTACGGGATGCCTCTCGAAAAGGCCTGGTACGCGGTGACGGGGGAAAAAGCCTTCCAGCGAGGCAAGGACGCGGCCTACCAGGCCCAGCAGACCAAGGAGGCGGCTCAGGTCGCCCAACCTGGCGGTCCCGCCCCGCAGCAAGGCCAAACCCCCATCAAATCCTTCTCGGACGCCTACAACGCCGCGCTCCAGGAACACACTGCTTAACGGGTCCGGCTCCTGAAGGAGCTTAAAAATGGCCTCAGCAAATTCCAGTTTTGATGCGGTGGCATCGACCACGCTCAAAAACTACCGCGGCAAGTTCGCGGACAACGTCAGTACCCACATTCCCTTCTGGAAATTCATGAAGCTGAAGGGGATGGAAAAAATCAGCGGCGGGGACACGATCCTCGAAGAGCTGATGTACGCCGAAGGGAACGGCGACTTCTACGACCCCGCGACCGACAAGATGAACACGGCCAAGCCGGAAGGACTTTCGGCCGCCGAGTTCAACTGGAAGTACCTCTACTCGACCGTCGTCATCGATGGCGCCGAAGAGGTGCGCAACTCGGGACCGGAGAAGCAGCAGTCGATCCTCGAGGCTCGGACCAAACAGGCCGAGATCACCATGCAGAACAAGGCGGGCGCCGCGATCTTCGGAGACGGCACCGGCTCGGGCGGCAAGGCGATCCTCGGCTTGCAGGCCATCGTCGACATCGCGCCCACCACGGGCATCCTCGGCGGCATCAACCGGGCAAATTTCTCCTTCTGGAGAAACAAGGTCAATGCCTCCGTCGGGTCCTACGCCACGGGCGGCCTCGAGGCGGTCGAGACCATGATCCGCAACTGCACCCGCGGCACGGACATGCCGACCCTGATCGTCTCGGGATCCACCATCTTCGGGTATGCGCTGAGCCGCGCCAACGGCCGGGCTCAGTTCAACAACCCGGAGCTGGCCGGCCTCGGCTTCAAGGCTCTGAAAATCGACGGTATCGACTACATCTTCGATTCGCAGTGTCCCGACGATCGCAAGTACGTGCTCAACCACAACTACCTGAAAATCCGCATCCACAAGGACCGCAACTTCGTGACGGGGAAATTCATCGAGCCGGCCGACGAGGACAAGATCGTCGCGAAGATCCGGACCGCGATGCAGCTCACCGTCAGCAACTGCGCCTTGCAGGGCGTGTTGGGAGGTTTCTCGGCCTAATCGGGCAACCGAAAGCCAAGAATCTCAAGGAAAGGAAAAAATATGAGTCTCGCAAACATCATCCTTTACAGCCCTCCCAACGTCGGGATGCAAAACTGGAACACCACCCTGGACGCCTCCGATGCTACTCCAAAAGAGAAGAAAGGGGCGATCCGGGTCACCCACGACGAAGTGCTCGGGCCTCGGTGGTTCATGTACTGCCGCTTCGACCAGTCCGGCGGAGCGGGTGCGGATAACCCCGTGGCGTTCCGCGGGCTCGTCTCGGTCTCGGCCACGAGCAACGGGACGGTCAACACCGTCAACGGCTCAGGCTTCGCCACCGGCGAATACACCGGGAACGGCGTCCTCGCCGGCGGGATCATCCGCTGCTTGGACGACGCCGGCGCCGCCGGTGCGGCTCCCGAGGGCGAGGTCGGTCTGATCGCCAAGAACTCGGCCACGGTCATCACCTTGGATCCGGCTTCGCCGTTCAGTGTGGCGACCGCTTCCAGCGATACCTTCCGGGTAGAACTGCCTTGGTCGGTGGTCGATACCGCGGCGGGCAACACGGCGGCCTTGGTGGCTGGCGTCTCGATTGTGGCTCAACCGCAGTACTACTACGGTTGGGTCCAGTTCGCGGGCTACCATCCCGGCGTGACCTGCGTCGCCGCCGGTACCGCTATCACGGCCGGCAAGTCGCTCATCGCCGGGACGAACCTCGTCACCGACGGCTCGACCTCGGCGGCCGAGCTGCGGCTCGGGTATGCCGTCCACGGCGTGACCTCCGACACCGTGCGCAGAAAGGTGCCCATGAAGCTCTTCTGCGGCATGGCGTTCCAGCTCGGGGCTTCGGCGTAATTCTCCCCCAATCGTGAACCGGGAAGGGGGCCTTCGGGCCCCCATTCCTAAACCAGAGGTACAAAATGCCCATCGACTTCATGAAAGACCCTCCGCCCGATATAGCTTCGATGCCGCCTAGGTGCGATTTCTGGAAGCCGCCCGTCGAGGCCAAGGAGGAAGACACCCTGGAAAAGCTCGAGGCCGACCGCGCCAAGCTCGCCCAGGATAAGGCCGATTTCGAGGCGACCAAGGCCCAGCTGGAGGCCGCCTCTCAACCGAAACCCGAGGAGCCCAAGAAGGGCAAAAAGAGGGGCTTAGATGAACCTGTCGGAGATCGTGGCTAACGTCAAAGCGACGGTCAACCCAGCCACCAACATCGACACCCTGTTTAAGCGCTGGGCGAACCGGGCGCAGAAGACCTTTATCCGCGCCGCGGATCATAGGTTCTCTTGGCTGCGCCTGAGCAACCTGACCTTTGCGACCGCCGCCAACGCCGGCGAATACGCCATGTCTCCGCTCCTGGACCTGGCCAAGACGATCAAGTTCACGGTCCGCGGGGGCAACGTCCGGGTCATCCGGGTTTTGCCGCGCCAGGAATTTCTGGAGCGCATCCAGGACCCAACCTTGAGCACAGGGCTCCCGACCATTGCCTGCCTGATGGGCTTCTGGCCGGTGCAGTACCAGCCGACCTCGGCGAGCCTCCTATCCCTCGTCTCCACCAGCGCTGGCGATACAGCGACCGTCAAGATCGAGGGCTTGAGCGCCTCGGGCGTCTTGCAGAGCGAGGAGAAGGCGCTCAACGGGACGAACGTCGTCGCGACCTCGCTCACCTACTCGAAGATCCTGGGGGTGGGATTCAGCGGCTTCACGGCCGGCACGATCACCATGACCTCCAACGGCGGGGCAGTGACCAACGCGGTCTACAGCCCAAGGAACCGCCAGGGCATGTTCCCGGTCTTCACCTTCTACCCGACGCCGAGCGGGGTCGAGACGATCTACTACGACGGCTATATGGCTCTGCCGCCGCTCGTGGCAGATAACGATTTTTCTTTGATGCCCGAGGCCTACCACGAGGCCATCGAGCTTTTTTGTGAGTGGCGGGGCTTCAGGCTCAAGAAGGACTATCAGAGCGCGGCATCGGCCAAGGCGGAGTTTTACGAGGTCGTAGCCCAGGCCGTCGAGGACGACGCCGGGCCCGAGATGCAAACCGTGATGCGGGACTACCACCCGAGCGGCCTTTTGGACGACGACGATTTACCGGGCAACTACCCGAGGGAGTGATGCAGGAACAGTTCATCAATCCGATCAGCTTCTCCTCGTTTCGCGGGCTCAATACGAAGCTCAGCAAGATCTCGCTCGCTCAGCGTGAGGCCGCCGACCTCCAAAACGTCATCCTCACCCAGGAGCGCATCGACTGCCGGCTCGGGGACGTGCTGCACTCCACGACGCAACTCATTGAAGGAGGGGCCGCCAAGGCTGTGACCGGCATCATCCAGGCCGTCCTGGGGACCACGGTGGTCCGGGTCGTCACCGGCGGGACGAAGGTCTATTCCATGACCGCCGGCGGGGTCCTTTCCGACATCACAGGAGCCTTCACGGTCACCGACAGCGCGAACAATCTCTACAGCTTCGCCACGATCAAAGATGGCAGCAACAACGACATTCTGGTCGGAGGGAATGGCGTCAACGGAAATTGGAAGTGGACCGGCACAGGCAACATCGCTGCGCTGGGAGGGACACCTCCAGGCAATTTCAAATACCTCCTACTCCATAAAAACAGGTTATGGGGCAGCGTAGGCGAGTTCGTTTACCATTCCGGATTGCTGAACGGCGAGAGCTGGGACTCCCTGAATTGGGTCCTAAAGTTCAAGTCTCGTGGGATTTCGACCAACGACATCACTTTCCTTGGCACCCTCGGGGATACTCTCGTTATCAGCAAAGAGGATATGTTCTTCTTGTTTAGCGGCGAGTCGGCCCTGGATGGGTATGTCCAGAGCATCGCCACTGGCGAGGGATTCGCTTCGGGATATTCGGTGCGCGAGGTTATCTCGAGGCGCTACGGAAATATCTTGATCGGTATGAACCGCCGCGGCGAGCTGATCGGATTCAACGGCACCAAGGACCTGATCCGGATCTCAGACCCCATCGACAACCTGCTCGAGACCTACAACTCGGCCCGTGCTCCCTATACCTCGGGCGTCGTGCTGAAAAACTACAACCATTACATGGTGACGCATACCTCGGGATCCGGGTCGGCGCACGATCGGCTGATCGCCTACGACTACTTCCTGGATGGCGTGGACCCCGCTCCCGACGGAAAGTTCGAGTCGACCATGCTCCTCCACAAGGGCCAGGCGTTGAATTGCATGGCGATCATGGACCACTCGAACAAAGAAGAGCCCTTCGGAGGGACGGTCGATGGCTGGGTGGTGCGCCTCGATACCGGAAACCGGGACGTGGTGAAGGCCTCGCAGATCACGGGCTCCGGCGCATCGCGGACCTCGAACGTTGTGACGATCACGACATCGGCCCCCCACGGCTTCGCGGTCGGCGATGAGGTAATTGTCTCCGGCGTGACCGATTCGAGCTTTAACGGCACCTTCACCGTGGCGACGGCGCCGACCTCGACGACCTTCACTTACGCCCAGACCGCGAGCAACGCCAGCTCCGGAAACGGCATCGCCCGCAAAGAAGCGAAGATCGACGCCTATTGGGAGTCCAAGAAGGAAGCCTTCGGCAATGCGGTCCTGCAGAAGCAGTTGAACGACCTCCACATTACCACGGCCGGGAGCGCCGGGCAGATCCGGGTCACCGTCACCACGGACAAAAACACCGGACAAAAAGACCAGCAGATAAATTCTTCCGGCACGCTCTACGGCACTGGCTCAATTTACGGCCAGGTAAAATATGGTGGCGGTGGAACGTCTTTCACGCAGGTTGAACTCGCCACGCAAAGCGGCGTCGAGTGCCTGACCGGACGGTACTTCCAGTTCAAATTCCAGAACATCAACGGCTACCTGATGAGCATCGAAGAGTATATCCCAGGCATAACCGGCCTGGGCTATCAGCCGGAGGTGCGAGTTGCCTAAGATGCCCACTCCGCCGGAGACCGCGAATAAAAGGCTGGACGAGTTCTTGACCTGGGTATGGCGCAAGCTCGGGCCGCTCACGGGGCCCACGTCGGACTTTGCCGCCGGCGGCCTGGTGTTCGGTGACGTAAACGGTTTTCTCACGCAGGACGCCGCGCAGATATTCTGGGACGATGCGAATAATCGCCTAGGCATCGGGACGAATTCCCCGACTTATACCCTGCACGTTCTCGGCGCCAACGATGCCACGGCTTTTATTAGTGCGACGGGAACCAATACTACCGCGATAGAGATCGGCGCCGCCATCACCGGCAACGCAAACACCTATATTGACCTACACTCTACGGCATCGTCGGACTACGACCTAAGAATTTTATCCGCGGCCGGAAATACCTTTATCCTTAGCTCCGGAAATTTCAGCCTCGAGTGCGAGGGCGGAATTTTAGTCCTGAACGCGCCGACCAATGGAGGAGCGGCGCCTTTCTACGTCTACAACTCGAAGTTCGGATCACCGTTCACCCCAGCTTACTCAATTGACGTATCGGACAAGACCGACGCCATAGCGCTACCGAAAGGCACCGATGCCCAGCGCCCAGCGACCACCTCCGGGCTTGAGAGATACAACACCGACCAGAAAAGATTCGAAGGATACGATCACGCCGCCTGGGTGAGCCGCGTCGGGCTGCTCGATAGCGTCAATGAGCTTGTTATCAACACGACGGCAGCGGAGACGAGCCTCTATTCCTTCTCCGTCCCGGCCGGAATTCTTGGCACCAATAAAACGCTGCGCCTTCGCCTCTGGGGTAACTACCTGCAAAATAACGGAGCTGCCCGCACCCTGAATGTCAAGATCAAGCTCGGCGCGACCACGCTTTACGACGACACCACCGCCGTCATCACGGCCAGCGCCTCGCGGCATCCTTTCGACTTCGAGATCATCCTAAAAAATCAAAACTCTGCCAGCGTTCAGCGACTTGGCGGGACCCTTTCGATGGGCGTGGCTGGTGCCGCCACGACCGGCCTTGGCGACCTTGCCGCCGTGATTGCCGCCGCCACGGGATTCAGTACTCCGATTCGTGGGACAGCGGCCGAGAATTCCGCGAACGCCCTGACGTTGGCTGTGACCATCACCCACTCGGCTTCCAGCGCCAACCAGGAGATCTGCCGAGACGGAGGGATATTGGAGATTCTATGACCGTCCCCGTCGACCCAGGAACAAGCCTTCAAGACGACGTAGACTACGTGCTTCTAGCCGGAGCAACCGGACTGCATGCGAGGTTTTCACCGCTCTACTCGATCCTCAATGGCGGGCTGACCTCCGACAATATGTCGATGGCCTCGGCCTTCAACTGGGGCGGAATCCACCGCTTTGATTCAGCAAAGCTCAAGATCCTCTCCAGCGGAGCGGCGTTCAGTCTGATCTTCGCGGTGCCGACCGTGTTCACGGCGGACCACACCCTGACCTTGGACATCGGGGACGCTGACCGCTCGGTGACGTTGGGCGGGAACCTTGCCACCGCCGGGGCCGTGACCTTCGCTGGGGCCTTTGCGGCGACCCTCACGCTGACCGGGGCGACCGGCGTCACCCTCCCCACGACCGGGACCCTGGCGACCCTTGCGGGAGTGGAGACGCTGCGCAGCAAGACCCTTGCCGATGCGAACGGCAACGAGGTCCTGGAGTCCGGGAGCGTCGCCAGCGCTGTCAACCACTGGAAACTTACCAACGCGGCGACCGGGAACAAGCCGGTCCTCGAGGTGACCGGGGACGACGCCAACATCGGCGCGACCCTCCAGGCCAAAGGGACCGGGATCCTGGAGCTTAAGGCCGCCAAGACTGGCTACGTCGACCTGGGCGACACCGGCACCGGGACGGTGCCTGCGGATCTCTCGACCGGCAACACCTTTCGGATGCGGGCCACGGGCAATTTCACCCTCGCGGTCTCCAACATGAAGGACGGACAACGGGCGACATTCATCGTCCGACAGAGCACCGGCGGGCATACCTGCACCTGGCCTACCAGCTTCCGCTGGCTCAACGGGACCGGCGCGACGGACTCGACGACCGACAAGCCGACTCTCACGACGACGGCGAACAAAGTCGACATCATCAGCGGAATCTACGACGCGACTCTTGGTCTGTGGTGGATGAGCGTGGTAGGATTCAAAGGAGCGATCACGTGAGGGAGGTTTTATGCGAGCAATTCTTATTATACTTTTCCTGGCTTTTTCTGGCTGTGGCGGCGCGGAGGATTTCCCAAATCCCTCCGAGTCTCCCGTGCCGAGCGAGAGCCCGGCGCCGGATGTTTGCGTCGATGAGGGGTGCGCGATGCTGAGTCAAACCCGAAGCCCAGCCCAGGCAGGCGAAGGTGGATCCGGCGGTGACTGGAGCAACGAGTCAAACGTTGTTTCGAGCAATAACTCCTATGCGACCGCGCAGCGCGCCGCGAACGGCGTTCCAACCCAGAGCATCCGCTCTTGGGATTACGGCTTCAGTATTCCGCCGACAGCGATCATTCGTGGCATCGTCGTCTCGACCGAGATCAAAGCGGACCTGGACAATGGCACCCATAATCCTTTTGTCAGGAGCATCAAGCCGTCGAAGGTCGCCGACACCACCGGCGCCGAGGGCGGGCCTGGCTCAGACCCCGATCAGATCCAGGATATTACGACTTCGGATGCGGTTTATTCTGCGCCGATCAGCGACACCGCGCATCTATGGTCGACGACCTGGACCCCGGCCGAGATCAATTCCAGCTCCTTCGGCATGTTCCACCATGTCGCGGTGAGCGGTGGTGGCGCGTCGTTGGTGACGTTCAGCTGCGACCACCACAGTATTACGGTTTATTACGACCTCCCCGGAGACCTGGGGGCGACCTTTTGAGGTGAGCCATGCTTAAGACAATCAACGGCGTGCGGTTAGTGCGCTACGAGCCCCAATACCACGCGGCGCAGCTCTATTCCTGGTACTACTCGGATCTTTACCCGGAGTTCTACCGCGAGTTCCCGAGCTGCCCAAACTCGGAGGAGATCGCGAGCGCCGCGGTGGGGAAGGCCTTTATGATCGTCGGACCAGAGAATCAACCCTTGGGCTGCCTCATGCACTTCCAAGAGGACGAGTACAGCCGACGCTTCGAAGTCGCGATGCTCGTCGACAAGCAGGTTGAGCGCCAGGGCGTCGGCTTTGCAGCGCTCAAAATCTTTCTCAACTGGAAGTTTAATTTCTGCAACCTCTACAAGGTGAAGATCAACGTGGTGGCGAGGAATCGGCGGCTTTGCAACGCCCTTGAGACCTTCGGCGCCACGCAAGAGGGGCTCCTTCGCAAGGAGTCCTTTTTCGACGGAGAGTTCCACGACATCGCGGCTTACGCGATGTTCAAGACCGACTTTAACAAGAAGTACCAACACGAATTTAAATCTATCGGGCCTCGGTTAGAGACCCCCATCGTGAAAGATCACGGACATGGGCAAGTCGAAACCGAAGCCATCCCAACCATACCAAGGGCCGCAGTTCGGAGCGCAGCAGCAGCTTCTTAGCGACACCGTCCTTGGCAACATGCTCGGGCAGAACGCCTACAATCGCTCGGGCGCGTCGGGGCCGGTCTGGAACGTCGGCACTTCCTACGCGAGCGGGCAGAGCGGCGGCTCCTACTATCCCGGCGGCACCAACTACAACCCCATCATGAAGACCCTCGGCACCGGCGGAACCGGATTGAACCAGGGTTATATGCTCCAGGGTGGCGGCGGTGGCTTTGGATCCGGCAACAAGGACCTCGACAAGATCAACCAATACCGCGCCCTCAACTACGCCCAGCTCGGGCAGATCCAGCCGAACGCGCCGCAAGGCTTCCAGTACGCCGGGGCTCCCATCGCCGGGCAGATGGGATCGAACACCACCGTTGGGCGATTGCCGGCCACGACGACCGGGAGTGGGATGCGCTACCGGCCCTTCCAGTTTTGGGACCCGGGCGCGAATTTCACCGAGCGCACGCCGTTTCAGTTCACCGAGACGCCGCGGGTCAACGTCCAGGACATCTACGCGCCGCAGATGGACATCGCGCGGCGGGACCTCACCGACCAGGCGCAGAAGTCCGAGGAGCAGATCCTGGCGGATATGAACCGCCGAGGGATGCTGACCTCTGGAGCCGCTAACCGGGCCGTGATGCTGAACCTCCAGGAGCGCGACCGGCGCCTGGCGGATCTCTCCAGCCAATACTCTATCGAGCATGGCCGGATGCAACTGCAGGAAGACCAGATGCGCCGCCAGATGGAGGCGCAGCGCCAGCTTTCCCAGGCCGAGGAATTGTTCCGGCAGATGGGGGCCACCGACGAGCAGGCGAAGTTCCTGGCCTCGCAGAACGTCAACCTCCAGGGCCAGCAGGCCGGGCAGAACCTCGCGGGCTTCCAGGCCAACCTCGGGGCCCAGCAGCAGCAATACGGCCAGGGCTTGAGCAATGCCCAACTCCTCATGGGCCAGCAGGGGCAGCAGTTCCAGCAGGCCTTGCAGGGTCGGCAGCAGGCGACCGCCGAGGAGCAGCTCGCGAACCTCTTCCGCCGGCAGCCCCTCGAGGACCTCATGAAGATGTGGCAGCAGCAGAGCGGGCAGATCGGAGCGACCGAAGGCAGCGCCGGGGCCATGGGTGTCCTCGGCCCGCTGATCGGGATGGGACTCAGCTTTATTTAAGGAGCGACTATGGATCCATGGGCTTTCACAGGACAGGCAATCGCCGAGGGCTTTTACCGAGGCCAGGAGCGGCGCGACCGAAAAAAACAGATGGAGGACGAGTACGCCCAGCGCTTGAAGCTCTTGCAGGAGCAGCAGCGCCTCGAGGCCGAAGCGCCCACCGCCGAGATGAAGCTGATGCGGATGTACCAGCAGGACCCGCAGCAATTCCAGCAATTCCGTCAGGCGATGGACCCGCTAGGGCCGCAGGAATTGGCACTCAGGCAAGGGCAACTCGGACTCCAGCAGCAACAATTCCAGCAGCAGGCGCAAAATCAAAATTACGGCAACCAAATGGACTACTGGAAGGCCCAGCGCCAAAACTGGCAGGACCAGTACGGCACCGGATCTCCCACCAACCGGCAGCGCGACTTTCAGTTCCTCATGCAGATGCCTGGCATGACCCAGGAAAAAGCCCTCCAGTACCTCTACCGTCCAGACCTGATGACCCAAATGATGATGATGGGCGGAATGGGCGGCATCGGCGGAGGGCTCCCGGGCGGCGGAGGTCTCAACTACGGGCAGTAAATGGCGACGCTCTACGAAAAACTTTCCCCTTGGGAGTCGCTGATCGAGGCGAAGGCCAGACAGTACGGCGTCCCGGCCTCGCTCGTCCGCTCGGTGATCTACCAGGAGTCGAGGGGGAACCCCAAGGCCGTGAGTCCGGTCGGCGCGGCGGGGCTCATGCAGCTCATGCCGGGCACCGCGAAGGAGCTGGGCGTAAAGGATCCCTTTGACCCCGAACAGAACATCGACGGCGGGGTGCGCTACCTCAAGCAGCAGATCTCCAAGTTCGGCCTGGTGGGAGGCGTGGCGGCCTACAACGCCGGGCCAGGGAACGTGCAGAAGCATAAAGGCGTCCCGCCCTTCAAGGAGACCCAGGGCTACGTCAAGGACGTGCTCGGGCGCCTCGGGGCCTGGGATTCGATGACCGGCGGGATGCAGGCGCCGCAGCCTTCCCTGTGGGGCCCCTTCGATCAGATGATGGAGCCCTTCAACAACCTGCGCCGGTCGCTGGGCATGGAGCCCGTCGACCTCTCGAGGCCCCAGCGGCGGGAGCCGGCCGTGAAGTTCGACCCCCTCGGGAGCCCCGTCGATCCCAAGACCCCTTGGTATCTGCAGCCCCTCGAGGCCGCGCGCAGCGTCGCCAAGCAGCCGCTGGCGGAGAACACCTACGGCGCGGCGCGCACGGCCTTCAAGGGCGCCAACCAGGCCGCGGCGAAGATCCTCGACACCGGGGCCCGGGCCCTCCGGGACCTGACCCCCTTCGGCCTCCCCAACACCATGCGGGACCTCGCGAAGACGGTGGGGGTCCCCGTCAAGGAGGACTCGGTGGAGGCGAAGCTCGCGGAGCTGACCCGGCGCCTGAACCCCTTCAACGCGCTCACCGACCTCACCGGACGGCTGGCCCAGCAGGCCCAGGCCGAGCCGCCCACGGCCTTCGAGCAGCGCTTCGATAAGCCGATATGGCAGACCCAGGGCGGGACCACCATCATCCCCTCGGCGGGCGAGCTGGCGCGCTCGATGGGGGCCTACGCGCCCGAGCTGCTTATGGCTGGCTCCATGCCAGCGCAGGGCTTCGGACAGGCCGTGACCCAACGTTTCAACGTCCAGGCCCCGGCGGTGGCCCGCAACCTTCAGATGGCGGCCCAGCAGAGCTTCGGCGGGCTCACCGGCGCCACGGCCAAGGGCGAACCTGGGGAGGCGGCCCTCAACACCGCTCTTTTCCCAGCGATGACCCTGGCCGGGGCGGGGCTCGGGTATTACGGGCGCGAGGGCGCCGCGGCCGCGCGCCGCGAGCTGCCCGCTATCAAAGAGGTCTTGAAGGACCAGACTGGCGCCGTCCGGCCCTTCGCCAAGCAGCCCATCCCGACCCCGGAAGCCCCGGAGACCATCGCCCTCCAGATGGAGGCCTTGCGATCCGGTCGCGCCAAGGCGGTCCTCGTCACCCCAGGATCCCAGATGCCGGAGGTCCCGAAGGGGTACCTGACGACCAAGACCGAGGTCGGGACCTGGATCCATGACCCAGCCAAGCTCAAGACCTTTGAGATCAAGCGGGACGTGCTCCGCGGCGAGTACGGAAAGCACCTCGGACACCTCGAGCCCAAGGGGCCGCAGACCAGCCAGGTCGTCACCGCGACCCAGGGGGGGGTCGAGGCCAAGACCTCGCTGGCGTCTCCACAGGGAGCCCAGGCCCAGGCCGCGGCGCTCCAGCGGCAGTTCCCGGCCGCACAGGTCTCGGTAGAGGGTCCCCTCGCCGCGGGGAAGGTCCTTCGGGCCCGCAACCTCTCCAACGCCGAGCGGCAGCTTTTCCAGCAACTCCGCTTCGAAATCGAGCAGGCCGAACCCGGGAAGCGAATCTTTCAAGAGGGTTTTCCTGGCATGGGCGGCGATCTCCAGGTGTCGGCTCAAGCATCGACCTTCCCGATCCCAAACCTCGGGAAAAAGAAGGATCAACTCGTGGTCCTGAATAAGTTTCTCAAGGGGCAGAAACTCACCGCCAACCAAAGGGCAACTCTGGACGAAATGCGCGCCTATGTGCGCGCGCAGCGGAACGTCAAGGGCAGCCCCTATGCCTACATCATGGACCAGGCCGAAGCGGGCCGCGCCTCCGGCGGCGCCGATGTTCTCCAGTTCCCGCCGCCAGCCGGGGCCGGTGGATCCCCCCCGACCCAACCCCCGCCCTCGGGGCCCGCCAAGTTGGAACGCGGCTTTACGCGGACCGTCCGCGAGGCCCCCAACACCCCCGCCGAGGTCGCCGCCGGCGTCTCCGGGGAATATGAGCGCCTGAGCAGCCAGCGCTCGATGGCGGTCGCCCAGAAAGCCGTCGAGATCGACCCTGTCAAGGCACGGGAGATCGTCCTCAACGCCAGGGAGTACACCCCCGAGATCGTCCGCATGGGCCATGAGCTGATGCGGGTCCACAACGCCCAGGGCGACTTCGACATGTCGATCCGCATCGCCGACAAAATGGCGGAGATGGGGACGAAGCAGGGGCAGACGATCCAGGCCTACGCCGACTATGCCCGCCTGGGGCCCGAGGGGATCCTGCGCCTGGCGCAGAAGACCGTCCGGCAGGCCAGGGAGGAGATGCCGAAGGCGAAGGTCTTCCAGTTCGAGCGGCAGGTGAAGGAAGCGGTGAAGCAGGCCGAGGCCTCCGGGCAGGCGCCCGACGTGGAGGCGATCCGCGAGATGATTGCCCGCAAGCTCAAGCTACCCTCCGTTACCCCAGAATTCGCGCAGCGCATCACCCAGCGCGCCGCCCAGATCGAGCAGATGGCGGACGGCTACGAGAAGTCCTTCGCCACGGCCCAGATGCTCCGCGACATCGGCGAGCTGGTGCCGGCCTCGAAGCTCCGCAAAATCTCGACCTTTCAGACCATAGCCCAGCTCTTCAACCCCAAGACCTGGACCCGCAACTTGGTCGGCAACGCGGCCTTCACCGCCGGGGAAAACGTCAAGGACGTGGTCGCTGCTGGGCTCGATCGCGGCGTTGGCCTCATCACCGGGCAGCGGACGAAGTCTTTGGCCGGCGGCAATCAGTACAAGGAGCAGTTCAAGGGCTTCATGCAGGGTCTCTACGAGGGGGCCCGCGAGGCCTGGCACGGCATCGACACCACGAGGATCGCCGACAAATTTGAGATGAACGATTTGAAGCGGGGCTTTCTCCAGGGGCAAACCTTCCGCGGGAAGATCATGGGGACCATCGAGCGCACGCTCGGCGTCGCGCTGCGCGCCCCTGATCGCGCCTTTTATAAGGCGGCCGTCAACAAGTCCCTGGCCGAGCAGATGGCCCTGGCGAAGGTCGCGAACCCCACCGACGAGATGATCGCCCAGGCGCACTTCGAGGGTCTGTACAAGACTTTCCAAGACGAGTCTGCGGCGGCGCGGGTTTTTGTCGGCCTGAAACGGGCGATGAACCTCGGCAAGGAGTTCGGCGCCGGCGACGTGTTGCTGAAATACCCGAAGACCCCCGGCAACATTCTCTCGCGCTCGCTGGAGTATTCGCCGGCGGGCTTCGTGAAGAGCCTGATGGAGGTCGGCCGCGCAGCGATGGGTCACGGCTTCGACCAGAGGGCCTTCGTCGACTCCACGGCGCGCGCCCTGATCGGCTCCGGCGGGCTGACCGCCTTGGGCTATGGGCTCTCCAATATCGGCGTGCTGCGCAACACCGCGCCGCGGGACCCCGACCTCCGGGCCGTCGAGGCCACCGAGGGCCGCACCCAATCGCAGATGAATGTCTCGGCCCTGCGCCGGTACATCATGAGCGGCTTCGACCCGAAGGCCGCGGAGTGGAAGCCCGAAGACACCCTCGTCACCTACGACTGGGCCGTCCCGCTCTCGACCTCCCTCTCGCTCGGGGCCCGGGCCCAGGAGAAGGGCGTCGAGGACGAGCTGAAACTCGGCACCCAGCTCGACAACCTGGCCTTGGCGGCCGCCGGCTTCGAGGGGGCCCTCGACACCCTTGGCGAGCAGCCCATGATTAAGACCTTGACCAGCCTGGCCCGCGGGCAGGGGATGGCGAAGTCGCTGATGAACATCGCCAAGGGGATCCCGGCCAGCTTTACGCCGACGATGCTCAAGCAGGTGGAGCAACTCACCGACAACACGCGACGCGACACCTTCGACCCCAACCCGGTCTTGCAGGCCCTCAATATGGCGCAGGGTAAGACCCCCTTCGCCGACCAACTCCCGGCACGGATGGACCCCTTCGGGCGCCCGATGGAGAACTACCAGGGGGGGACGAACAGCCTATTAAACGTCATGCTGAATCCGGCCTTCATGGCGAAGTACCGGCCCACGCCAGAGAGCAAGATGGTTGTGGATCTCTACCGGAGCACGAGCGACGCCCGGGTTGTTCCTATCGTTGTTGAGACCAAGTTTAAGTGGAACGGAATCCCCTACGAGATGAACGCCAAGCAGCGCAACGTCATGCAGAAGTGGCTCGGGGAGCGCACCCAGAAGACCTTCGCGGCGCTCGCGGCCTCACCTGGCTTCCAGCAGATGCCGGATGAAGGCAAGGTGAAGCTCTTGACCGAGTACCTAACGAAGCTCCGCGGCGCGGCGCGCGCCTCGATCTTTCTCTACGAGGTCAACCAGCACCCACTGGTGCAACGGCCCGCCTTCATGGCCGAGACCTTCCGCAAAAACAAACTCTCCCCCGACCAGGTCAAAGGGGTCTTTCGGGACATGGCCTTATTCCAAGTCTTCAACCAAGGAGGAACACAATGAATTTACCATTTGACGGGCCGAGATTTCAGGCCCTGAAATTTACGCCCAAGCCCGCGGACTACGCGGACGCCGGACACTTCTCAGTGGCCGCTGTGACCGGGACAATGGCGGCCGGCATGGCGGGCAACAGCGAAATATTCCAGTTCCGATGGACCTCCACCACGCTTCTAGCGCTGATCCAGGAGGTACGGATCGACGCCATGAACTCCTTGGGCACGGGCTTCACGGCCGGCGTCGGGACCTTCCACCTCACCGCGGCCCGCGGCTGGAGTGCGGCCGGGACCGGCGGTGGCGCGATGACCCTGACCGGGAACACCAACAAGCTCAGGACAGCGATGGCCGCCACGGCGGTCGGCGAGATTCGGGTTGCCACCACCGCCGCCTTGGGCGCCGGAACGAAGACCTTAGACGGCAACAGCCTGGCCTACACCAAGGCCACGATCTCGGCCGCGACCAACACCGTCTTCCTCGGCGGCACAACGGGTCCAGTCCGGTTATGGGCCCCCGATGTCGGGTCGGGAGAGCATCCCCTTATCCTCGCCGCGAACGAAGGCTTCGTCGTCCGCGGCACGGTGCCAGCGACGGGGACATGGGAAATCGCCATCGGTGTTCGGTGGGCCGAGGTGCCGGCTTATTAGGAGGTGCCATGAAGCAACTAGACCATCAAACGAGGCTCTCCCTTGGTCTCGTCATTACGCTGATCGGCGCCGCGATCTCATTCGGCGTCATGTACCAGAAGGTAGAGCATCTATTCGGCGTGACCACCAAGATCGAGACGAGAGTGGACGCGCTATACAACTACGTCTTCGAGAAGGAGGGGCGCACCGCCGCAAAATAAATGGGCCCGCTCAACTGGCTGGGACAATTTATTTTTCGCACAGTGCAGGGGTACGCTATGCCAAAAATTACCGATCATTTTTCCCTTCACGAGTTCGACTGCTCGGACGGCACGCCATACCCCGAGAAATGGATCAAGCCGCGCCTGGAGTTGCTCTGCGAAAACCTAGAGATCATCCGTGAGGCCTTGGGCGAGCCGATGATCGTGACCTCGGGTTACCGGACGCCCGCCTACAACCGCAAGATCGGTGGCGCCAGGCACTCCCAGCACCTCGAGGGCCGGGCTGCGGACTTCAAGTGCCGGGGGAAGCGGCCAGCAACGATCGCAGCCATCGTCCGCGACCTAATGGGCAAGGGTAAGATCACGCCAGGCGGGATCGGTGTCTACCCAACTTTCGTGCATTATGACACCCGCGGTTACCGGGCCTTTTGGACCGGTGGCCGCAAGAAAAACTAGGAGGTAATATGTCCAAAACCAATATCCTCGGAATTCTCATCATCGTCGGTGCGCTGATCGGTGCTGGGATCCAATATTTGCAGGGCAAGGCCGTTGATTTCCGTGCGGTGCTCGAAGGGGTATCCGCTGGCCTTGGTTTGATCTTCGTCCGCAGCGGGATCGATAAGGCCATCGTCGCCGCCAAGTCTGCGGGAACGAAATGACCCTCGAGCTCGGCGCAATCCTGGCGACGGCCTTCCTCGCCGTGGTGGGGATCCTGCTCTTCCTCGGCCGGCGCGACCTCCGACAGAAGACGATCAAGGAGATCGAGGCTGAGGCCTCCCAGCAGGCCCTGGAGGACGTGCAGAAGACCATGGACGCCCAGCGGAAGGTCAGGGAGAAGTATGAAAAACTGCGTGCTGATACTCCTGATGATTGGGACACTCTGCGCTTGCGCGGCGAAAATCAACTGCCGCCCGATGGCGAGAGTCAAGCCGCTCTGCGCCCCCAAGGTTGAGGCCTTGCTGCAGAAGATCGAGGCGGGGCTGATGTTTGCGCCGCCGAGCCCCCACGAGGTGCTGGCGCTGGCGGAATGTGTTCGCCTGCATGAGGCCGCCTATTGAGTTTCCGGCAAAGGAGGCCGGATGGACCTGGAAGAAGGGCCCCGCCGAAAGGCGGGGCTTTTTTATGCCACGGCTCCCGTTGAATTGCTATTCATTTTCTGCAACCCTGCTGCAACCGCACTATCTGTTTTTTCCTTGCTTAAGGCGGCATAACATGGTTTAAGCCGCCATGTAAAAAAGCGAAAAACACCTTATATTTCAATATCATAACCGCAAGATTTCGGATTCATTGGGTTTTGCTGAGAAGGTCCGGATCACCTTCCCAAGCTGAGGGTCGCGGGTTCGAACCCCGTTTCCCGCTCCAAGGGGGCCGTTAACAGCGGCCCCTTTTTTTTCGGAATTGCAGGCTCCCGTCGTTGTTCCATCTCCATTCCACCCAGTAATCGAAGGCCACCGCGAAGCCCTTTCGAGGCGGCCAACTTAGCAAGAAAAAAACCAAGGCGGCCAAGGCCACCAGCAGGCGGCCTGCCGCCAAATTGTCCGGCAAGACCCAGAGCATCGCCAGGACGAAGAGGCCCGTGATGAAGGCGGTGCTGATGTACATAAAGGCCCAGGTATCCCCCTCGCGCGAGGCCAGCTTGAGGCCGCAGACCCGGCATTGGGGGAGGAGGGTCACCCAACCCTCGAAGAGCCTGCCTTCCCCGCACTGGGGGCAACGGCCGCGAATCCCCCGGCCCAGGATCGAAAAAGTTTCCATAGCCTTTTTTTCGAAATTTGCTAAGAAAGAAGCACCCTTACGGGAGTCCCGTCACGCGCTTATGTTTAAAACCTTCAAGAAGTTCGTCCTTGGGCCGCCCTTGCGCAGCGCCGAGATCCACGAGCAAAAGCTCAGCAAAAAAGTCGCCTTGGCGGTGTTCTCCTCCGACGCCCTGTCCTCCGTGGCCTACGCCACCGAAGAAATCCTGCTTGTCCTGGTCACCGCCGGGATGGTCGCAGTCCAGCTGTCGCTGCCTATCGCCATCGCCATCGGCATCTTACTGATAATCTTAGTCAGTTCCTACCGGGAAACCATCCAGGCCTACCCCTCGGGGGGCGGGGCCTATATCGTCGCCAAGGAAAACCTGGGGACCTATCCCGGCCTGATCGCCGGGGCCTCGCTCTTGACCGACTACATCTTGACGGTCTCGGTCAGCATCGCCTCCGGGACGGCGGCCATCACCTCGGCCTTTCCCTCCCTCTTGCCCTACAAAATCCCAATCTGCATCTTTTTTGTCTTTTTGATCACGGTGGCCAATCTTCGCGGGATCAAGGAGTCGGGCTTTATCTTTTCGATCCCGACCTATCTCTTCGTCTTCAGCTTCCTCACGCTGATCGTGGTCGGCTTGTACCGGTATTTTCTGGGGGCGCCGATCGAGGTGCACGAGCCCAGCCATTATCCGCCGGTGAGCCATGCGTTGACCTATTTTCTGATCCTGAGGGCCTTCTCTTCGGGTTGCGCGGCCTTGACCGGTGTCGAGGCGATCTCCAACGGGGTTCCGGCCTTCAAGTCCCCGGAGTCGCGCAACGCCAATACCACCCTCGTGTGGATGGCCGTCATCTTGCTTGCCCTGTTCTTGGGCGTCACCGAGTTGGCGCGTTTTTATCATGTTTTGCCGAAGCACGAGGAGACGGTGGTCAGCCAGATCGCGCGGGCGGTCTTTGGCCAGGGATTCTTTTACTACGTGATCCAGGGTGCGACCGCGATGATCTTGGTCTTGGCCGCCAACACCGCCTTCGCGGATTTTCCGCGGCTGGCCTCGCTGCTGGCGCGGGACGGCTACATGCCTCGGCAGCTCTCCTCGCTGGGCGACCGCCTGGCCTTCTCCAACGGAATCATCCTGCTGGGCGTGGCTTCGGTGCTGTTGATCGTTTTGTTCAACGCCAACGTCCACAGCTTGATCCCGCTTTACGCGGTCGGCGTCTTCACTTCCTTCACGCTTTCTCAATCCGGGATGGTGCGCCTTTGGATCAAGCTGAAGGGCAAGGGATGGTTCCGCAAGGTAATCATCAACGGCATCGGGGCGACCGCGACCTTCGTGACGCTCTTGGTGATCGCCTCGACCAAGTTCACCCACGGCGCCTGGATGGTCATCATCTTCGTGCCCGCGATCATCCTGTGGTTTCTCTCGGTGCACAACCACTACCGGGACATCGTGGACCAGCTGCACCCCAATCTGGGAGACCTACTGCCGCCCAAGCTGCACCGGGTGCTGATCCCGATTTCGACCTTTCACAAGGGGACGGCGAAGGCGATCAGCTACGCGCTGTCCATCTCCAACGACGTGCGGGCGGTCTACATCGCCCTCGATCCGGAGCGCTCCGAGAAGATCAAAGACATCTGGAAGAACTGGTGCATCGACATCCCGCTGGTCATCCTGCAGTCGCCCTACCGTTCGATTATCCGGCCCCTGCTCGACTATATCGACGAACTGCAGAAGGAGGAAAAGGACCAGCTGATCACGGTCATCCTGCCCGAATTCGTCGCCGCCAAGTGGTGGCAGCAGATCCTGCACAACCAGACGGCGCTGCTGATCCGCGGGATCTTGATGTTCAAGAAGGGCGTGACGGTCACTTCGGTGCGGCATTTCCTCGATTATTAGCGGCTAAATTCACCTAAAATTCACAGGATAGAGATCCCCGCTTTTCCTCGGCTCCCGAGAATCTCTCCGAACCAAAAGGAGAGAACATGAAAAACTGGATGACCATCCTGGCCCGGCGCTACGAAGAGGCGCGCCGGCTATACCCCAACGACAAGCTGATGATCCTGTTCGATATCGACGGGACGATCCTCGACATGCGCTACATGATGCTCTACGTGCTGCGGGCCTTCGACCGGGAGCACGCCACGGCCCACTTCGCGGAGCTCGACGTGGAGGAGTTGAGCATCCACGAGAACCAGCTGGCAGAATTTTTGGAGCGCCGCGGCCTGCCCGCGGCGGAGCGCGAGCGCCTGGCGGCCTGGTACGAGAAGAACCGCTGGGCCCCCAGCGCGGTGATGGAGTCGCACCGGCCCTTCCAAGGGGTCTTGGAGGTTATTCGGTGGTTCCAAATCCAGCCGCAGACTTACGTCGGCCTCAACACCGGCCGCCCGGAGTTTTTGCGAACGGACACGCTGCGCTCGCTCAATGCGCTCGCGGAAGAATATCGAGTGGAATTTACCAGCGAGCTGCTGTTCATGAACCCCTCGAGCTGGGACCACGACATCGTGCAGGCCAAGGTCGCCGGCATGCGTCGTTTCGAGGCGGAAGGGTTCCGCGTGGTGGCCTTCATCGACAACGAGCCGGCCAATTTGAAGGCGGTGGCCGAGGCCGATCCCGAGCACAAGATCTTGCTGTTGCACGCCGACACGCTCTTCGAATCGCATCCCCGGTTCATTCCGGAGCGTTCGGTGAGCGGGAAGGAATACGCGCTCAGCTCGCTGGTCACCGAGCGCCAGCTGCCCCGACACGTGCAATTTATTTGGCAGGGCGTGAACGACGGGGCCAACCTGCGGCAGTTTCTGGCCTCGAACGTCACTTGGGGAGAGATGGACGTGCGGCGGGGCCCTTCTGCGCAGGGTTTGGTCTTGGGCTGCGAGGGTTTTTCGGAATCCTCGGGTCTAGGGGGAGAAGACGCGGGGCGTTTTGAGGAGTATCTCTCCGCCTTTCATCGGCAGGGCAAGTCCTTGCTGGTTGACTTGCATGATCCGGCATGTCTCGACAGTGTGATCGACGCCCTGGAGCGCGCCGGAATCCCGGAGGACCGCCTTTGCTTCAAGGCCGAGCCGCCCCGGCTGGAGGAGCGGGGGATTCGCTTGTTGGCCGCGGCCTTTCCGCGGGCCGGCTTGCAGTGCTCGGTCGACTTCCTCGTGCCGATGTTTCAGGCCTCGCCGGAGCAGGCGGAGAAATTCCTGCGCAGGTTGAGCGGTTGGGGAGTCAACCGATTCGGCGTCGGCTGGCCTTTCGCCCGGCAGCGCGGCCTGCTGGAGCGGATTCGGGACTGGGGGTATCGAGTGGCGGTGGAGGAGGTGCCGGATCTCGAGGCCTTCCTGCAGGCGACCTTGCTGCTGCCGGACGCGATCGCCTCGGACTTCAATTTTCCGCAGTGGTGCTACTATGGGCAGGGGGCGGGGAAGAGGAGACACCGCTACGAGATGGCGTCCGAATTCAACGTCCAGTCCTAGGGGGCAAAATCGGTACAATTTTCACTGAACTCTTTGCGTCCATACATTCCTGTTGACCGGAGCCTGGGAATTATTTAGGCCAGGAGAGCCGTTTTTCCGCCACGCCGGGTGAGGGGATTCCGACATCCAGGAGGTCTTCGTGTCCCGGTCCCGTCATTTCTTTTCAGCGATCGTCCCTCTCTTTTTGTGTCTTGCCTTGGTGCGTTGCGGCGGGGGTAGCTCCCTGGAAAATTCGACCTTGGGCTCGGTTCCCGGTTCTTGGGGAAAATACCTCACTCCCGGCGGTATCACCGCGACCCTGGATGTTTACGGCGGCGACGGCGCGCTGGCGACGCATGTCGATTTGATCGTCGACATGGAGCAGGGGACGGTGAGCGCACCGCAGTTCAAAATTCCCATCGGAGATACCTACCGCTTCATTATTATTTTCAACTACGCCCTCAGCGCCAGCGAGGCCATTCCCTACGCCTATGCGGACTTTACTTGGCTGGTGGATGAGTTCAGCGAAGAGGTGACTTTTTCCGAAAACGACATCCGCTACGGTTATGACGCGCAGGATCCCCTGGTTTCCGCTTCGCTGTCGGAGGGGAAGATCCCCAATCTCGATCTGGACGGCGACGGCTGGACCAACTGGGAAGAGCTTCGCGACAAGGTGAACCCGAAAAGCCCGACCAGCGTGCCGATTGTGCCCACCGTCGAGGTGCGGGGTCAGCAGGACGGCGCGGCGACGACCGCGACGGTCGTCGTGACGGCGCGGGACAACGCGCACGTCGAGGATTTGCGCTTGGTCGACCCGCTTTGCGGGGTGACGGTGATCAGCGACACCTTGGTGAACAACGTGGACGGCTCGGTGACGCGCACCCTGACGCTTCGGCTCGATTTGCTGAGCGTGAGCAAGAATCCGCGGACGCTTCAGGGGCTGGCCGATGACGGCGTGACGCCGGCGCAGAATGCCAACCATACGCTTAACTTCACGGTGGTGGGCAGTGCCTCGCAGCCGTATTTTGTTTTTACCGAGCCGGAAGAGAAGGGGGAAGTCGAGGGGGATGCGGTGTTTCGGGGCATCGCCTGCAGTCGGGCGGAGATCGATGTCGGGTCGGTGAGGTTCGCCAACCAAGAGATTTCGTCGGTTGCATGGACCGGACAGCGGACGCCGTCGGGCGATTTCGAGATGACGAGCGAGGCTGTCAACACCACCGTGCTTCCGGACGGCCTGGTCACCCTTCGGGTGGAAGTGCAGGACTCCAACGGCAAGACGGGGCAGGGGAGCCGCGTGTTCAGCGTGGTCAACGATAATCAGATCAAGCTGGTGTCGCCGGTCGGCCGAAGATGGGTGTTCGGCAACGAGCAAATCGCGGTGATTGTGAAAAATTTGCCGGACAGCAATCTGGTGGTCATCGAGGGAAATCCCAATTTCAGCCTGACTTCCAGCACGGCGGGAGGAGCCGTCGGGAAGCTTGCCGTGGGCAATCTCGCCGAGGGAGCCGTCCTGCCGTTAACCTTCAAGGCGGTGCGTTCCGACGGCAGCGAGGTGGTGCGTAAGGTGGAGTTTACGGTTCGAAATCGACCCCAGATTCAATTTGTGCCGGAGGCGACGAAGGTCTTTCGCAACTGGAGCACGAATCTCTTTTATAAGGTCGTCAATGTCGATCCCCAGCAGTTATTTATCGAGGGCGAACCGACGGACGGCAAGGGCAGCCGTATTTGCGAGGAGGATGCCGTCGCGAAGGGGATTACGGTTTGCACCGGAAAGTATCCGGTGAAGGTGACGAGCTCGGAGTCTTTTGAGATTTCGGCGGCGCGCTTGGCGACTTCCGGGGAGTCTTGCGTCAATTGCGGTGCGGAGGCGAGCTCGGGGACCGTCAATGCCGGGGTGACTTTGCCTAAAGACATTCCGGAGATCAACGCGGCGATTGTGGGCGATGACGAGCCGGAGGCGCCGGCGAGGGTTAAATTTCCGGTGGAAAGTCCCACACAACACTATCGGCTGACGGTTAAGGACCTGCGGGAGGGCACCGAGATTTTCGCCGACGAACTGCAAAGCGATGAAACTGCGATCTTGAATGCGCTGGAGGCACGCCGTGATTACATAGCGACCTTGCAGGTTTTGAATGGCCCTGGAGGGAATGTTTTGGCGGAAATGTTTAGGGAGTTTACGACGGGGGATTTGGGGTTGGTGGGGTGGTGGAGGTTTAAGGATGATCCTAATAAATTGGATTGCCCTGGGGAAACGTCAAGTAGAACGGTGTGTGATTATTCGGGGAAGGGGAATCATGGGGATCCAAATCAGACTTTAATTTGGATTAACGAAAATTTATCTGTTTTGGATGATGCGATTGATTTTTCAAGCAATAGCAAAATCGTAATACCTCATAGTATTTCCCTGGAGATTTTTGACGGGGCGACTTTTTCTTGTAGGTTAGAGGCAAGGGCAAATTCTGTGACAACTGGTATTATAGTAAAAGATTCACCACAGCCTGGACCTTTTTTTATGGAACAAGTTGGATCAAATAATCTTGATATTGGTTTATATACTTTCGAAGGAACCATAGGTTCATGGAAGGGTTTAAGGGCAAATATTTTAGGTTTAATTGGTTCTTCTTTCAGAGCTTCAGGTGTTTATGATGGGAGCTTTTTTTACCTTTACATTGACAATCAATTAATTGATTCAAGATCGATTTCGGGAAATATTGTGAATTATCCTCAATCGATTAATTTGGGTTACAGCCCATACCATGATAACTATTTTTCTGGAAAATTATACGATTGTATGATGTTTGGTAGGTCCCTTTCATTAGGTGAGGTAGGCTCATTATAACCATGTCGACATATGCTACTAAGAGCTAACCTTTCGTAATTTCAAATAAAAATTGAAGCAACTTTATTCGTTATTAGACGATATTAAAGCGCAAAACCAAACCTTCCCGCATGAGGCCTGTACATACCTGGGGTAAATATACAGGCTATCTAGGAGTTTGAAATGAAAGGTCTCTTTAAGGTCCTTTTCGCTTTTATCGTTTTCTCGGCCATTCTTCCGATGGGTGCGGCCCTTGCTCAGGGCAAAAGGGATCCGGATGCCGCTTACGATCCGGTCAACAACCGGTATTTAATGGTTTGGGAAGAGTCGGATGGCGCAAATACCAATATCCTAGCTCAATTTAGAAATCCGGACGGTTCGGTTGGGGCCGGTGCTCCGACTTTGATTTCGGTGCCGAGGCCGACTCAGGGATGTTTCTACGGTCAATTTGATTCCCACAATGGGGACATTACGACGCCGACTGATTGCCCTGGGAATAAAAACCCGTCGGTTGCCTTCAACAACGGGCAGTATATCGTCGTTTGGGAAGTCCACGGCACTGCCGGCGCCCCTTCTTCAGCTCCTGACAACCAATTCATCAACCTTTTTGCGAAAGTCATTGATGCAAATACCTTAAACCCGCTATCCGGCTGGGAAGAGGGGATTTTGATCAGCAAGGTGTTTATCGCGGCCAACAACGCGGAGTCGAGGTGCGGGGATCGCCACGCCTGTAACGACAGCCAGATTCAGGCTTGGAGCAAGTCCATTAATCCTGACGTGGCGCCGCGTGTGGGAGGGCAGGGTTTTGTCGTCACTTGGCAGACCAATAAGGATTTTATCGGTTGTGCGGACGCCGACCGGCGTAGAGGATGGGCTGTTTACGGGCGCTACATCGATCAGAATTTTTCGGCCACTTCCACGACCAATCCTCCGGCTTTTGCGGTCTTCAAAGATGACTCCACTATGGCAGATAGTTGCGAGCCGACCTCCAATGTGGACAACGGTAGCAATCCTCGTATTGCCGTAAATCAGACCTCCAATGATTTTGTCATTGCCTATGAGGTGGCGCGAGCTAGTGGTGGAAATGCCAGTATCGGCGCCAAACGAGTGACTTTGGATGGTTCCAATGTCGGACAGGTTAACGGTAATATCATGCCGGACCTGGTGGCTTCAGTCAGTGGCTCCAGCCTAAATAACCCCGAAGTTGTTAGTTATGGAAATCAATACGTTGTTTTCGCCAGTGACGGATCGAATATCCGAGGAAAGGCTTTTAGCAGTTCCTCCATTTCCTCTTCGGCACCATCCGTGATCGATTTGAGCGGTGGATCGAAGATTAATGTTCGAGCGGCAAGCAATTTAGGCATCGGTGGTGTACGACCGGCGCCGAACTCTTCCCCGGAAAGAATATTAATCGCTTACCAAAATGGTGGAAATATTTTCGTCGCTACCTTGCGTGAGGATTTGAGCGTGGCTCATGGACCAGAAAACATTTCGGCTGGCATGAGTGTCTCCAATCGCGCC
The DNA here is from genome assembly GCA_030263375.1 of Deltaproteobacteria bacterium PRO3. Lineage (NCBI taxonomy): Bacteria > Deltaproteobacteria > Deltaproteobacteria bacterium PRO3. The sequence continues at coordinate 37,553 of SZOV01000001.1, read as the reverse complement.
GTTGAGGTGAGCAGTGATGAACGCAATTTTATAGCTAGCTGGGATGGCCTGGCAGGAGGAGAGGAGCAGGTTTTTGTGGAATTTGTGTCTTCGGAGGATGGTGGGACTACAAATGTGCCACCAACGGCTCCGGTACTATTAACGCCAATTAATGGAGTTACTTTCGCTCCAATTAGAGCTTATTTGAGTTGGAATGCTTCCACTGATACGGATGGGGGTACGATCACCTATCGCCTTTATTTTGGAGAAACTGTTGTTCCAGCAACCCCTCAAGTTACTGGTTTAACCCAAACCCAATTCGTTATCGGACCGGAAACACAAGTAATGACTGGAATTACATTACTTCCAGGAAGGACTTATCGGTGGAAGATTGAGGCCGATGATGGACAAGGGGGTGTTACCAGTAGCCCGACTAGGACGCTTATCACTGATAGCAGTGTTGTTGGTTGGTGGAGGTTTGATGAAGATCCGACTGGTCCGGTATGCGCTGGTGGTGGGGTTGGGGAGTCGGTTTGCGATTCGTCGGGAAATAACAACCATGGAGTGCCGAGTGGAGGACCCACGTGGCTACCGCCGCCTAGTATAGGTGTGCTAGGCGGCGCAATAGATTTTGACGGTATTAATGATAAAATTGATGTTTTGCATGACTTATCATTAGATATAGGTACTGAAATGAGTATTTCTTGTAAGATAACTTTTGCGTCTGCTTCCTCAAATACCGCTTTTTTAACCAAAGATAATCCTTCTGACGGTCCTTATGCATTTCGACAAACAACTGCAAACAACATAGGAATAGCGGTCAGAACAACAACTACTTGGAAGGAAGCCTTAGCGGATGCAACCCCATTTTTGGGATCAAATTTAAGAGCTACTGGAACCTATAATGGAATAAACATAAATATATACTTTAATGAAAATGTGCAGAATACTGTTTCGGGAACAGGAACAGTATTAAATAACACAAATAATCTAAAGATTGGATTTGATCCGTTCTGGAATGGATTTTTAACATCAATAGTTGATGAATGTATAATTTTTAATAAAAGCCTTGTTTCAAGCGAAATCCTAAATCTGGTAAATTCGGACAACTAACCAGGTATTAAGAGCGTATCTGTGGTTTTTATTATAGAATTGAGATTAAGGTTTTTACCCTCTAAACTTTGTAGTTTGTAGCCCAGGTTGAACAACTCATTGAATATCGAAACCTCCATGTCCCAATGAGGATGATCTTTTGCACCCCATCCAATCTCGCAAAGTATGATTGGTAAATGGCGTGCATGTTTCAAACTCTTTATCATTCCAGCCAGTACTTGGTATTCAGAACCCTCCACATCAATTTTTATAAACTGAGGACTAGGCAAGTTTAAAGAGTCAATTGTTTTGATGTCAATTGTGATTGATTTCATATTTGAGGAAGTTTTTTCTTCAACAATTGTGTTCCATCCGATATTTCCGTCACTTGCAGTAAAAATTGTGCATTGGGTATTTGATGATCCAAGTCCAAATGCGTGGATATTGATGTTTAAGGTGGAATTAAAAAATAACTGTTCGCACAAATTTGCAAGATGAGGAATTGGTTCAAAAAGGTGAGCAGTGCCAGTGAAAGAAATTTTTTCCAACAAAATTTTGGAAAAAAAACCGATATTGGCCCCAATATCAAAATACACTCCATTAGGGTTTACATATCTGTACACCTTCTCAACAATATAATCATAACTATGTCGCCTATTTTCAAACCAGATTTTTGCATCTTTGAGTGAAATTGAGGTAGGTTCTTGTTTGCGGGAAATATTATTCTTAATTTTATTTTTAATTCTTGATAGTAAGTCCATAGATAAATTTTAATTATATAATCATTAAAATAATTTTGACAACAGTATAAAATGTAGGTCATTCCGATGACGCTTCGAGGGCAAATTGTGAAAGGTACTCGACTTCAACAGAGCTGGGCTGGGTGGTGATTAGAAAACTCATAAAGCACCATTGCATCTTCGGAGCACCCATTACAATTGGTTTAAAGGACGCTGCTTTCAACTTCTTCAAATCAAATCCTTCGTTATTTTATATCGCGTTTAGGCTCTAAAAATCACGAGATGGTCGAATATTTTATAAACGGGAGGTTTTTAACACAAAGTCTTACCGGTGTTCAAAGATATGCATTTGAAATGGTGCGGGAATTAGATCAATTGCTTGCTGAAAGAAGTGAGGAAGAGTTTAAAGTTAAGTTTACAATCCTTGCTCCACGTGCCAATTTAACAGATCTAAAATTAAAAAAAATAAGATTGAAGCAAGTGGGGTGGTTAGGCGGCTACTTTTGGGAACAGTTTGAGTTGCCAATATTCTCGGCGGGTTCGCCACTAGTTAATTTTGGAAATATTTGTCCGCTTCTAAAGAGAAATCAATTTCTCACAATTCATGATATGACTGTGTTTAGAACTCCGGAAAACTTTTCTTTAAGTTTTCGAATGTTTTATAAAATTTTCTTTCGGCTTCTAAAGTTTAAAGAAGTAAAACTAATAACAATTTCAGAGTTTTCACGAGAGGAAATAAAAAAAATATTATCGCCAAAACACGAGCCAAAAGTAATCTATCTTGGTTCGGATCACTTGGATAGAGTCTCGGCTGATAATTCAATTATTGAAAAAGCTAATGTTAAGAGCGGAAAATATTTTCTTTTGGTTGGTAGTTTTTCTAAAAATAAAAATATTGATTTTGCGATTAAAGCATTTTTGCAAGAAAAAATAAAAGATTTTGATCTTTTGATTGTGTGTAAAAGTAACTATTCTGTATTTCAGGGGAATAATGAAATCACCGAAAGAGATAATATTAAATGGGTATCAGATATAAACGATTCACAACTAAAGGCACTTTACATTAACGCAAAATCGTTAATTTTTCCTTCATTATATGAGGGTTTTGGTCTTCCACCTGTGGAAGCGATCGCGTTGGGATGTGATGTGTTAATATCCGATATAAGCATTCATCGGGAAATTTGTGGGGATAGGGCTTCTTATTTCAATCCAAATAATTTGACTTCGCTAATTAATGCCATACGCATATCTGCAGAAACTTCTATAGATCAGGCAGGGAAAGCCAAAAGGGCACTCCAAATAAGAAACGCCTTTTCATGGGAAAAGGCTGCATCTCAATATTTGCAGGTCATTAATGGGTCTTGATTGTGATCATCTCCGCGTTGGATGGTAAATTGTATACTCTTTCTTTTGAAGCAATGGCTAATAATAGCGATAAAAGCAAAAAGAAACTTGGTTGTTTCCAGTTAGACTGAAATGAGTTGGCGAAAAATAATGCAAGGAATAACAATACTCCATAGTATCCCATTCCTTTATTAATTTTTTTAATAATAAAAAGGATTGTGAATAAAAATATAGTAAGCCCCAAAATGCCATTTTCTACCAATATTTCAGAAACAATAAATTGTGGTGTTACTGTATCTGGGAAAATACCGTCCTTAGCTGAATAAAAACCAAAGTTTCCAGCCCCAATTCCAATAATAAGAATCCTAATATTTTGAGAGAGTAAATCTAATGATTTTTCAAGGTGAAAGTACCTCTCACCAAATGAAGTTCCTGAAAACTGGCCGGTAATAAATTCAGTATATTTTTGTGAAAAATAGGGTAACGCCAAATAGCAGGTGACTAAAAAGACCACTGCTATCAAAAAAGTAATATTAAAAAATAAGATATTTTTTTTTGCAAATCTTGATCGAAAATAGAAAATGCCTCCAATCAGGATGGCGGAAAGCAATACTTGGGAAGATAAAGATGCTAGTGTTCCGAAGGATGATGCCAAAATAAAAAATACTGAAGATTTTGTTTTAAATTCCCTAAAGTTAAAAATAGAAACCATTAGAACGCATAACATGAAAAGACCAAATGGAGGGCTCTCAATAAATGTCCCTCCGAGTCGGGGAATTGGAATTCCAAAACCAAATACTGATTGCCGATAAAGATATTCAATTGCATATTCCTTTAATGAAGACAGCGTAGGAACGGGCAAAAACGGAGTTGAAATAATATATATTGCGAAAAGCAGTTGTAAGGTTCCGGAAACGCCAATTGTGAAATAAGCTCTTTTACGAAAATTAGTTTGCGAGAGAAAATTGTAGGAATTAAATGCAAAGATTGAGCAAAGGCTAAGCCTAGCTATTTCTACTAAGGTTTTTGAAAATGGAGCTGGGTCTAAAGATATTAGAGATATTAATGAAAAGACTATAACAATAGTTGGGAACAGCAAAGTTGCACATATCAATGCAAGGGCATCGGAAAATTTTAATGTAGGAATTTGGAATGGAAAAATTAGGAAATTGATTATCAATGTAGGTTCGATCCACGTAATTGACGGTATTCCCAAAATTAATTTTGTGGCGAACGAAAGCGGTAGAAAGACAAGGGAAATTTGGTAAAAGCAAAAGATGGCATGATAAGTTTTTCTATTTAGAGTTGATTCCATTATCATTTCATTCCAAGTAGACGTCCCTTAAATATATTAAAGTGGTATTTGGCTTTTGAGATTTTAAAGCATCCGAGGCTTAATAATGCCCCGCCTAATGGTCTGAATAATAAATATACTTTATACCAAACAGGGTAGTTGTGTTTTTTAAGCACCTTCCCGCAACCCATTCCATACTTAAATGCTCTCTGAATTGCGTGTTCAGTAAATGTTGTAGTGGGAGAAGGATGAATGACAAATATGTTGGGGAAATATATTATTTGTCTTCTATTATTGAGTAAAGATAGAACAAAATCTGTCTCTTCACCTGATTGATAGGGCGTATTGCTTCCTAGACCTAAATTTTCATCAAAAAAGAGGTTTTGAATTGCACTTCTTTTTATAAACAACGAAACTGATATAGCTGAAGACCAAACATTAAATTTATTAATTAAGCTTCTTTTGGTTAGAAAAACTCCCGCGCTATCTCTTTCGTATTCGTCTACACATCTCCCAGAGATACCGTCACAATTATTATTTAAAAATAATTCAAATATATTATCCAATAGCCCTGGAGGATATTGACAATCGTCATCAGGAAAAGCAATGAGGTCTCCGGTTGAAGCATTTAAACCGGCATTTCTTGCTCTGGAAAGCCCTGGAGGGGATTTAATATGGATGATTTTAAAAATGTCCTGGAAGTTCTCGATTATTGTCTGAAGCCTATTATCGTTGTTTTGGTCTACGATGATCAATTCGAATGATTGTGGGTTTTGCGATAGGAGTGATTTAAGAAAAATTTCAAGTTCTGTTGTTCTGTTGATAGTGGCCAATATTAATGAAAATTTCATATTATGTTTCAGTAGTGAACATCCGATAACCGGTCCGGGGAAATTCCACCCGAATCTGTTCAATATAATCGCGGAGGTCGGTCTCCGCCTCCTCGCGCTCAGCCCGGGAAATCTTGGGGTCGTAATAATAGGTCGACATCGCGATCTCCATCACTTCACAGGCCTTTTTGATCGACCCACATGCTTCATGATGTCGCTCAACCCATTCGATCCTTTCGCGAGCGGTGAGTTCGGAGGCTGGAGTTTTTTTAAAATATCGATGATCACCGCCTGCTCGCCAACTTTCTTCTTAAATTCGGCCAGCTCGACTTCCAATTCCAGGATGCGCCGCGCGCTCTCAGTATCCATACCTTGAGCCTGCATCTCTTCGATTCGTTGCCCCTTGGCACTCTCATCAAAACGAACCTTCGATTTGTAAATGAGACCCTGGGCTACGCCAAGTTCTGCGGCGAGTTCCTGCGCGGTTTTCCGAGCGGCTACATAATCATCGACGACTCGTCGCTTGATCTCTTCCGAATAATGACGCTTATCTCTGGACATGGTACTGACTCCTTCCGCCCTCTTATCGGGCATTTGAAGTCAGCTGCCAATCCCACTTTATCTTGTCTCTTAGATTCCAGTTTTATGACCGCACTCCAAATAGGATGCCACTTTTTATCTGTCCAGAATTCAAGGCCTCTCCAAATTTACAGACGATCGGTTACATAAACTAAAAATCAGATTTTGGCGTTAACCTAAAAGTCAACATTGGGATACTACTAATTATGTTTTATAATTTAAATGTTTTCTTAAATTCCCGGTAAGACCATGGAAATACGCTTTGAAAATAATGCTTGTTGGAGTTTGAGGAGATGCTATTTTATAAAAAAACAAACTTTTAATTGTTTGGTTGAATAATCCTTTAATACCAAAATATTTTTTGCTTATAAAGGTCGAATTCCTTATTAATAAATACGATCTAAAATTATCATTAGAAAAATTGACAATAATATTCTTTTTAAGAACACTGAACTTCCTTTTATTCATCTTGTCTGATGGATGGAAAAACAATGCCGATGTGGAAGTCGCGATAGGTATTCCTTTTTTTTTGATTCTCAAAAAGTATTCAGTTTCGTCTCCCCAAAGGAAAAAGTCTGGACATGGCAATCCTACCAAGTCAATTACCTTTCTATTTAATAGTACCCCATTAAATGGATTTAAATAACCTTCTATGTAGCCAAAAGGAGAGTTATCTTTCGCGTCGATTATTGTAAGTAAATCTCTTTTTTTATTCTTTTGAATTATTGGGATGGGAAAAGATAATCGATTGTGTTGATTATCCAAGATATCAATAATTAACGGTCCTCGGAATAGAAATCTTTCCGGCATATTAAGTAAATTGCTTAATGTGTCAGGTCGAGGCTCTCCATCATCATCCATCAACCAAATCCAGTCAGGTTTAAGCGTTGAAGCTATTTTGATGCCTTCATGAAATCCCCCCGCACCTCCAAAGTTGGATGGTAATTTGAAATATAATATCCGCCCCGATTTAAAAAAATCGGAATCCTTGACTTGGGTTTCTGTTCCGTCTGTAGAAGCATTATCGATTACAATTACCTTTTGGAGTGGAACATTTTGAAAAAAGATTTTCTGCAGACAATTTTTTAAAAGTTCCTTCCTATTATAGGTGACAACAACAGCAATAATATTCGTCATGTTATTCACTTGAATCCTTTGAAAAACTCCGAAGTTTGTAGGGTCTTATGATATAAGCAAGCCCCCCCAGACAAGGAGGGAAAATGTTAGTCTAACCTCAGACATAGTTTGACTGACCATCCCCCTTTAATTACGCCACTTGAAAGCACTGAGAATCGGTAGTGAGGGCTCCCCGTTTACTAGACCAATCTTAGGATTAAAAATGGCCTTCGGCGGAATGTTTTTCTGACCAGGTTTTGATGAACTCAATAGGGGTCAGATTTCCCAGTGAGCCATGAGGGCGGCATTGGTTGTAGTCCACCCTCCAATCTTCCAGTTTTCGTTTCGCATCCTCAAGAGAAATAAAAAGCTGGTCGTTTAAAAACTCATCTCGCAGGCGTCCATTAAAAGATTCGATGTATGCGTTTTCAACGGGCTTTCCTGGTCGAATGAAGTCTAGCTTTATGCGCTTCCAGTACACCCATTATCCAGGTCTTTGCCAGCAAACTCAGACCCATTGTCTACCGTAATCACCTCGGGCAAGGGCCGCTCTTGACCAACCTTTTCTAAGGCCCTGGCAACCTTCCTGCCTGTCAGTGAAAAATCAGCCTCCATTAACACACATTCACGTGTAAACTTATCTAACACCGTTAGTATCCGAATTCGCCTTCCATCGGCCAGTTGATCAGCCACAAAATCCATCGTCCATTGCTCGTTAGACCGATTCGGTATCGCCAACGGAACCCGAACATAAGCGGCTCGCTTTCTCCTTGTCCCCTTTAACCGCAATTTCAGGCCTTCTTCTTGATATATGCGCTCTACTCGCTTGTGATTCACTTTCCATCCCTCCCTACGCAACAGCACATGAAGTCGCTTGCAGCCGAATCTCCGTCTCGTCTCCGCCAGCTCTCGTAAACGCATCCGGAGGGCCACTTGGAGATCTTTCCGATGCCGATAATAATGAGTTGATTTATTGAACTGGATTAGCAGACAGCTGCGTCGGATACTGACCTTGAATCGATCGATTAACCAAGCCAGCAGCTCACGCTTTGCCATGGGCTTTAAAGCTTTTTTGCAATCACCTCCTGTAAAATATGCCGATCCAAACATAAATCGGCTACTAGTCGCTTCAATTTTCGATTCTCTTCCTCAAGCTGACGCATTTTGCGTAATTCAGGAACTCCCATCCCCTGATATTTCCGCCGCCATTGGTAAAAGGAGTTCTGGCTTACTCCCAGCTTCCGGCATATGTCCGCTACTGGTTCCCCTCCCTCCGCTTGTTTTATAGCGTAAGTGATCTGCTCCTCCGAAAATCGAGATTTCTTCATGTCGGGTCTCCTTCTTCAAGTCCGCCATGATGACCTTATTTTTAATCTTATTTTCGGTCTAGTTTTTAGGGAGGACGTCAGCGTATCGAAACCGCCCTTAGACTCGAAAGCAAACGGAGCGGAATCGAAGAATTGCTAAGGTCAGAGCCGGAGTCGAAAGGGTCTTTGCCCGCGCCAAGAATATTTTCGGATTTAGTAGAAGCCGATATCGAACCTTGGCAAGAAACCGAAGCAAGGGTTTCCTGTTGCCTACAGCGATGAATCTGCTCCGGATGCGGTCCCTGCTTGTCCTCGCACCATGAGATGGAAGAAAGAAATGTGTCTGAGGATTGTCAAAGACCAAAAATTAAGGGATTTGCCCCTGATAATTAACAACCAAGAAAGCTAAAAAGCCCATTTTTGGAAAAAATTAAAAACACTCTTCAAAGTTCGTTTTTGTCAGAGGCTACGGTTTATTAACTTTTGGACTGCTGACAACGCTGCTCCGACCACTTGATCCATACATTGCTGAAGGTATTCGATTCTGTTGTAGGTGGTGATGATGCATAAAACCTTAGGGTTCATTAAAAATGTCCTGAATAGCTTTGAGAGATGCTCCAACGCATTGGTCCATATTGAAATACTTATACTGTGCCAATCTTCCAATAAAGGTTACGTTTCTCTCGGAGGTACTTATTGAATAATATTTTTTAAATAAAATATCATTGCTAGAGTTTGGGATTGGATAATACGGGTCGCCTTCTGCTGTTGGGTACTCTTTTACTATAGATGTGCCATTAAATTTTTGGCCTGTTAAGTGTTTGAATTCAGTAATGCGAGTAAAGCTATAATCATTGGGATAATTTATTGTGCCAACTTTCTGAAAATATTCAATATTGGGTATATGTGTATGTTCGAAGATGAGCGATCTGTATGGGAGAGGGCCGAATTTAAAGTCATAATATGCGTCTATCGGGCCAGTATAGATTAAATGTTTATATTTATAAGAGTTTCTTTTTTTAAAAAAATCTACATTCAGCTCAATTTGGATGTTTGGATGATCCAATATATTTGAAAATAATTTAGTGTACCCATCTTTTGGCATGGCCTGGTAGCTATCAGTAAAATATCTATCATCTCGATTAGTTCGTACTGGAATCCTTGCAGTAACACTTGCGCTCAGTTCAGATGGATCTAATCCCCATTGTTTACGCGTGTATCCTTTAAAAAATTTTTCGTAAAGGTCCATGCCTACTGTGTTTAAAACCACATCCTCGCTTGTATTGATTGGAGAGCGAGGAATTCGCACTTTCTCAAAGAACTCTTTCAGGGCTTTCTCATCGAGATCAAGATTGTATAGACCATTTATCGTATCAAGGTTGATAGGGATAGGGAAAAGCCTTCCATCTACATGCGCCAAGACTCGATGTTCGTAATTCCTCCAAGTGGTGAAGGTTGATAAATATTCAAAAATTCGCCTGGAATTAGTATGAAAGATATGAGGGCCATATTTATGGATTAATATTCCGTTAGAATCATATTCGTCAAAAGCATTACCGCCAATATGCTCACGCTTATCGATTAATAGGATTTTATTTCCCCGCGATGCCAATCGTTCGGCTGCAACACTTCCCGAGAATCCTGCTCCGACAATTAAAAAATCAAATAGCATTTCGTGTTGCTCCTAATAAAATAATTTTATTTTTTCTTAGGTAACCCCACATTAATGCCGTGACTGTTAATTCTGTGATGACCAACGAGGCGGCTGTGCCTTTTGCTAAGAGCCAGGATGTAAATGGAATTATTAATGCAATATTGATTATGGATGAAATTATAATCGACCTGCTGAATTCCTTATTTAATCCAAAGGGGAGCATTGTTTGAATGCCTAAGATATTGCTAATTGTGATAATTAGCGGAAGAGGTGACATTATCTTTATTAAGATTATCGATTGCTCAAATCCTGCGCCTAGAATCAAATTAACAATGGGTTCTGCAAATAAAAGCAGGCAGATGGACATTAATATGGATGCAAATCCAAATGCTGTTAGGCTTTTTTTAATAAATAGAATTGCGCTCTCTTTTGACTGCGATATTAATCGATTTATATAAGGGTAGATGGCTTGCGTAACAGGAGTTGTGAGCCCCTGTACTGCTTTAATAACCTTGTCTGCTGCGGAATAATATCCCACCTGCGTTTCATTTGTTAGTAGTCCAAGTAAAACAATATTTGTGTTTGTATATAGACTTATCGAGGCTGTTGAGATGAAAATTGGCCATCCCTCACGTAGCTGGTGTTTAATAGTCTCTTTCCCTGGATTTACTAATTTTATCTTATATTTATACACGGCCATGCAAAACCCTAGGACCCCTGATAAAATATAACCAGAGGATTGAAGTCCGACTGCGAGATTGATGGATTGTGGAGATTTTACAAAAAGGAAAATCGCTCCGGTGCACAATGCTTTGCTGAATAGATTTAACCAGACGATATGCCCCATTTCCTGTAATCCCTGAAATAACCAAATTGGGAAGAGGGCGTTCCCGACAACAATTAAAAATGTAAGATAGAAGATTTTTGCGTGAAGACGAATTTGAGGTATAAAGTGAGTAATTAATACGAGTAAAAGTAAGCTCAATATAATGAAGGCTAGCTTAATTGTGTAAATTGATGAAAATGTAGTTGAGAGGTTTTTCGGATCGTTCTCTCTCAATGCAATCATACGTGTAGCCGATAGGTTAAAGCCATAATCGGTCAGTAAAATAAAATATTGTATTAATGCAAAAGCAAAGCCGATGATGCCGAATCCGTCAGGTCCAAGAACGCGGACCAGATATGGGACGGTGATCAGGGGCAGAATGTAGTTTGCTGCCTGGAGAAAGGTTAGAGAAAAAATATTTTTTATTAATGTGGATTTTAAAACAGGGCGGGGCATTATATCACTTAATAAGCCCCTTTTTTAGATAGAGCCACTGGGATGGTCTTACCCATGATCAATAGATCCAAAGGGAAACTCATTTTTTCTACATAATGCTTATCAAAATTTATTCTAGCTTCGTAAGAAATATCGTTTCGCCCGTTAACCTGCCATAAGCCAGTTATTCCAGGTTTCACCGATTTATATATTCTAAAATATTTCCCATACTTTTGTACCTCAGCCTCAACGATAGGTCTGGGTCCAACGAAACTCATTTCACCTTTAGCGACGTTCCACAGCTGGGGTAGTTCATCTAAACTCAGTGCCCGTATGATTTTCCCAACTCGTGTTACGCGAGGGTCTTTACGCAACTTATGATCAATTTCCCATTCTCGTTTCAATTCGGGATTTTTCTCTAAAAGCTCAGTAAGTTTTGCTTCCGCATCAAGAACCATCGTCCTAAATTTATAAATATAGAATTTTTTACCATCTTTTCCCATTCGCTCACTTTTATATAACACAGGACCTTTACTATCTAATTTTATCATGAAATACATGACAGCGAGGATAGGTATGGCTAAGGGTAGCAGTAGCACGCTGAGTAATAGATCAAAAAATCGCTTAAGATAATTTGGGTATAGCTCCTTTCGCCAGAAGGTCCCTTCACTTCTAGTGCCTAGTAGAGATATGGGGTGAGCTTTTTCTGTAGACTCCATAAAAATTAACCCGGACGAGGTTATTCGTATTTTGTAAGGATATATTAGTTGGAGTGCACCTTAGATCCCTGCCTTTAGGTCAGAATCCTATTATTTTCAAGCAGATATTTTAAATTGCGGGAAAAAAGCATTGCTACTCCATTAATGCTTAGGTTAGGTGGGTGACAATCCTCGGACGTTAAATATGTACAGAAAGTTAGTTATTTTTTTTAAATCAGTTTTTCTTCAGATTTTAGCAATTTACTTATGTACCTTCCTTCTTGCGCCCGTCGCTTTTTCGCAACAACGACGTGGGGTATTTTTGCAAGACCCACCTAGCGGACAGAAAGACCCAACTGGCTTTCGAGGTTTTGGGGATGAACCTGATGACCTAGGCGCTGAAGGCGATGATTATTCCACCCTTGGAGGCAGTTCCAGATACCGTGGGCGCGGGTCCCAGGATTCCTTGATGGATCGCGGACTTATTTATCAGGTGCACGTTCTGGGAGAAGTGAAGAAGCCTGGGACTTATCGCGTAAGTCCTTCTATGCGTGTCACAGATGCTCTTCAACTAGCGGGAAATGTCAAAACAAGCGGAACCGAACGCTTTGTGGAAGTTAGAAAAGCAGGGCAAGGTCGTGGGCAAGTTTTAGACCTGTTCGCCTATAAGACCCTCGGGCAATTGTCGCAAAATCCATATCTTGAAGACAATGAAACAATTTTCATCCCTCTAAAAAAGCGAGCGATTCAAATCGAAGGACCGGTAAGAAGACCCGGAATATTTGAATTGAAATCCGAACGCTTTCTCCAACAGGTTATTGACTTAGCTGGTGGTTTCACCGTCGGAGTCGACCCAAAGCAACCTTTGAAGGTGATCCGATACGGTGGTCATACCGATAAAGAGATATTGGAAATTTACTCAGACTCTCCAAATATGGGCGCCTTCGAAGTCAAGGATGGTGATGTTATTGTTGTTCCGCATAAATTCTTGGCGAACCATCAGTTTGACTACAATTTGAAACAATTACCCAACGACAATATTTTTTACCCATCTCAAGAGGATCGAGTGTTTGTTATCGGGGCTGTTCGTGGCCCAGGCGCTTTCGATTTCAATCAGTATTATTCCTTGCGTCAATATCTAACACTGGCCGGTGGCACCACCACTATGGCAAAAAATAAGCAGATTAAAGTCGTCACAGTCGATGGGCAAACCTATAAAGCCAAAGATGGCAATTACGACCGCCTAATCAATCCCGGAGACACCATTGTTGTCCCCGAAAAATCCATTCCAACGTCATTTTACATTGGTTTGCTTCCGACAATAGCTTCTTTAGGTTTAAGTGCCACTGCATTGTTTAAATAATTATGGAACCTAATAATCTTCATAAGGATGTGCCGGTTCCGCCGGAATTCTCCCATTACGCGGCAAATTATCCAGGGATGCCCATGATGGGCTATTACGTTGAGCCTGAGGTGACGATTCTGGATTACTGGCGTGTTTTTTGGGCACGAAAATGGCTCATTATGATCATTACCTTGCTGTGCGGTGCGTTGGCGGTTGGCGTATCCTTGATAATGAGTAAAAAATATAAAACTCAGGCATCTATTATGCCACTTACCTCCAGCGGCAGCAGTGGACTGTCCAATCTGGCCAGCCAAGTATCTTCAATCCCTTTGGTGGGTTCTCAGCCGGGAGGTTTAGGCGCCTTGGGGGGTGGCAAGAGCAAAGAGTTGGTTAATATTCTCAAAAGCCGAACTTTGAGCGAGAAGGTCATCGATAAGTTGGGTTTGATGAAGGTGATTTTTGCCAGGCAATATGATCCGGCCTCAGACACATATCGTCCGAACTGGATGGGAGTGATTCCTGTCAAAGAAGATGCCATTAATGTTTTTCAAAAAAAAATTTCTGATGTTGAAGAAGATAAAAAGACGGGCTTGATCAAGGTTCAGGTCAAGCTTGGGGATCCTGCGTTGGCCGCTAAAATAGCCAATGAAATGGTGATTCAATTGCAGGCCTTTATTGAAAATAATTCCCTCACGCTTTCTAAAAGGAATAGGATTTTCATCGAGCAGCAATTAGTCAAAAACGGCGCCAAGTTGCTTGAGGCTGGAAAAGAGCTTAACAATTTTTATGGTAACAACCGTATCTCTAGTATTATTCCCCAATTAGACGTCAATGTTGGAAGCTTCGAATCATTGCCCAAGCCGTTCGAAGACTTCAATGCTGAATTGTTGGAGAATCAGAGACGAGAAGAGAATGTCAATAAGCAATTGGCTGACACACGGGTAAAGCAGGTACCAGGACAGATTGTTCTCCAATTCCTTACCTTAAAGCGAGAATTGATTGCCAGATCCCATGCCTTGTTGACACAACAATATGAGTTGGCGAAGATCGAAGAATCCAAAGAAGATCTCGCCTTTCAGGTAATAGACAAAGCTGACGTTAAGGTTAGGCCCTCATCTCCAAAGTTGATCCTAAACGTCGCTATAGGGATCTTTGGAGGATTTTTCGTCGCCGTGTTTATTGCTTTCTTTTCCGAATATATCCGTCAAATTAAGGCCAAAGAATCCCCCAGGTGAAAATCGCCGTCATCCACGACTGGCTGGTTACCTACGCGGGGGCCGAGCGGGTTCTCGAGCAAATCCTTTATTGTTTTCCCGATGCAGATCTATTTTGCGTCGTTGATTTTCTTTCTCCTAACCAGCGCGGTTTTTTGAAGGGGAAAAACCCCCATCCGACCTTTATCCAAAGGCTTCCCCTTGCTCCCAAGAAATACCGCTCTTACCTGCCGATCATGCCTTTCGCGATCGAGCGATTGGACCTTCGCGACTATGACCTGGTCCTCAGCAGCTCCCATGCCGTCGCCAAGGGGGTTAAGACTCGACCGGAACAGCTGCATATCTCGTATATCCATTCGCCGATGCGTTACGCCTGGGAACTTCAAGAACAATATCTGCGGGAGACCGGATTGGATTCGGGTCTCAAGGGCGCAGTAGTCCGATGGCTATTGAAGCGGCTTCGCGCTTGGGATCTTCGCAATAACCGGAGAATTCAACAGCTCATCGCCAATTCAGGCTATATCTCGCGTCGCATCAATAACTGCTACGGACGCGAATCCACCGTGATCTATCCGCCGGTATCGGTAGATGATTTCTCTGGAGAAGAGGCGCGCGAAGGATTCTATCTCACCGTCTCACGCCTGGTTCCCTACAAAAAGGTCGATCTCATCGCCGCGGCGTTTCGGGGTATGCCGGAAAAAGAGCTACTGATCATCGGTGATGGCCCAGACTATGAAAAGGTCAGGCGCTCCGCCGGCCCCAACGTGCGTATGCTCGGTGCACTTCCGTTCCAAGAGATGAAACGGCTTCTGCAAAAGGCATGCGCCTTCGTCTTCGCGGCCGAGGAAGACTTCGGCATCTCCGTCGTCGAAGCCCAAGCCGCCGGAACCCCGGTCATAGCCTTTGGACGGGGCGGGGCGCTGGAAACCGTGCGCGGACCCGAAGCTCCGTATCCCACCGGAATATTTTTCCAGGAACAAAGCATTTCCGCCCTGCAGGCCGCCGTGCGTGCCTTCGAGGAACGGCGAGAGATGTTCTCTCCGGAGCATTGCCGGAGCAATGCGCGCAATTTTGACGTTTCGCGGTTTCGCTCAGCGTATTCGAGTTTCGTCAAGGAGCGATGGGAAGAATTTCAAACCCGTCCCCCAAGGTCTCCAACCTGAACCCCGTTCCCTCCGCCGTCGAGTATATTTCCGCGCCGATGGCCCGCCACCGGGCAAGCACCTCCGGATGGGGGTGCCCGTAGGCATTGTCTTTCTCGGCCTGAATGAAGATCGCGCTGGGCGCCGTGGCCTCCACGAACGACGCGTTCGAGCTGCTCAGGCTGCCGTGATGGTTCGCATGCACCACGTCGACTCTGCCCATCGATTCCGCCAGCAGCGACTCGACATCCGGCGTCAGAAATCCGTCCAGCGAGCCGCCCCCGGTCAGGTCTCCCGCGGTGAGATAACGAAAATTGCCGTACTCGACCAACAGGGCAATCGAGGCCGCGTTCTCCTTTCCGGAATAGGTCGCCGGCGTCAGATCCACCGTTGCGGCAGATCCCCCAAAATTCGCCACGGCGCCGTTGGCCGCCAAGCATCGGATTTTCAAGGCGTCGTCCAGCGCCAACCCTTGTCCCGCCTCCAAGGTCCGGCGCTGTGCCCCAGCCTTGGCAAGGGCCGATAAATAACCGCCATAGCCTGGACTGTTGTCCCAGGGAACCCCGCCGCGGTCATAGGCGACGCCCACGGCGATGTCATCTGGAGTGCCGATTTTTCCGTCCTCGCCGGCCAACAGCGACGGCACCCCGCCCAGATGATCCAAATCGTAGTGCGTGACGAGCAGCGCATCCAGCTTGGCGACCTTCAGTTCTCTCAAAAGAGGCAGCAAACGCTCCCGGCCGGCGCTCGGCGGCCCCGCGTCGATCAGCAAGGTCTTCCCGCCCGGACTTCGCAAGAGCGTCGCGTCTCCTTGGCCGACATCCGGCAGGTAAATTTCCAGCTTCGATCCACCTTCCACCGCGTTTGCGTCTGGAACGCCGACTCCGGAATCCCCGCGTTGGGGGAGGGCGGGCAGTGGCATGCAAGCGGGCAAACTACAAAATAGGACCAGGATTGGGAGGATTCGCATAAGTTTTCCTTTCGCGGGAAAATTATGCAGAGCGCATGCCAGCTAAAAAATCGGCGGGAGCCGATTCGGGAAGGGGGTCTCTTTGGAAATCCAAGGAGCATTAAATGGTCTTCCTTCAAAGCGCCTTGCAAAAAGACAAATAAAAACATATACTTAGTTTTTATAGCCTGAAATGTTGCGACGCTGAGCGGTTAGGTCCCGACGAAAAGACAATCCAAATCCCTGCGCGCACCGTCCGATTTTCCTACGATCCATCTCTGGCAATTTCCCAAGAGTTCCATTAGTATGTGCGGTCCGATGCAAGACCGCGATCCACCGCAACATCCGCGTATGTTTGAAAAACTTTCCAAGGCAATCCGGGAAGAGGAGGGCGACGAAGGTTTTCTTCAATTCGGCTATCAGATCGAGTTTTTGCCCCGGCAAAACTGCCTGGCGATCAAGGTGGTGCTGGGCGACGAAGCCGTCACCCGCTTCGAGCGCTTCGGCATTCACGCGCTGGGCCTGCATCGGCACGGCACCCCCCAAAGCGAGCTCGATCCCGAGCATCGCCGCTTCGCCCAGCACCTGCTGCGCTTCGCCAACCTCAACGCCAGCGAGGGTTTTTACGTCGTCCCGCGGAAGCACATCGCCTTTTTTCTCTCGAAGCTCGCAAAATTCCCGCGCGTCGAATCGCTGGGCGACGGAGCTCCGGCGAAATTCTCCGAGCAGCCGCTGGTTCCGCTCGTGGAGTTGCTGGAACAGACCAAGTCGCACGTCAAGCTGGCGGCCAGCTTCCAAGACAGCGAGACCTTGAAGGAATTTCCCTTCTCCGGGGCGACGGTCTTCCTGGGTCCGCGCGTCTGGGCCTGGGTGGGAGACGCCTTTTATCCGATCAAGAGCACCGTGCTCAGCCCCATGCTCAGCGACTTCAACGCCGACGGGCAGTTGGTGCTGACGGGCGACGAGGCCGCCGACTTCATCCAAGACTACCTCCCGCAACTGGCCCGTAAGCCGCAGATGATCTTGCCCGAGGGTTTCCACCTCCCCGAGATCCTCGAGACCCAGGCCGAGGCCGTCTACTCGATCCGCGAAGACACCATCCGCGACAAGCTGATCCTCGAGATCCTCTTCGCCTACGGCGAGCACCGCGTCCCGCCCCATGAGCAGGAAAGCGAGGTCCTGGTCGAGGCGACAAAAGACGGGAAAAAGCTCCTCGTGCGCCGCAATCTCGCCTACGAGCGCGAGACCCTTGCGCCCTTCCTCGAGCAGGGCTTCCACCGCGTCGGCCCCACGCGCTTCGAGACGGGCGAGGACAAGGCCCTCGATTTCGTCTCCGAGACCCTGCCCAAGCTGAAACAAGAGGCCGCCATCGAAGGCGAAGAGGGCCTCCAACACTTCAAGCTCTTCGGCGACCTCGGCACCCTGCAGCTCAAGGCCAAGGCCGCGCCGGGCGGCATCGATTGGCTGGAGATGGACGTGGGCTTCGAGATCGACGGCATCGAGGTTCCCTATGAGGTCGTTCAGACCCTGATCGCGCAGGGCAAGCGTTACCTTCATCTCCCTGGGAAGGGCTTCGCGCGCATCCAGAAGGAAGACCTGCAGAAGCTCGAGGAGAAGCTGGCCGAGTTGGAGGGCGAGATCGACGCGACCGGGCGATTGCGGCTCTCGGGATACCACGCCGCCTATTTAGACGAGATGCTGCGCGTCGATTGGAGCCGGCACCAGGACTTCGGTGCGATGATCCGCTCGCTGCGGCACTCCCAAGAAATTCCCAAACGCCAGCTGCCGCCGCGACTCTCCGCCGTGCTGCGCGATTACCAGCACCACGGCTACGACTGGCTGCATTTCCTTCACGACCACCGTTTCCACGGCATCTTGGCCGACGACATGGGGTTGGGCAAGACCCTGCAGGCCTTGGCGTATTTGCAAGACCGTCGAGATCGGCACGGTCCTATGCCCAACCTGGTCTTGGCGCCGACCTCCGTCGTGTTCAACTGGGCCAACGAGGCGCAGAAGTTCACGCCCGAACTCAAGGTGCTGATCTTGACGGGGCCGGAGCGCAAGAAGCTCTACGAGGAAATCCCCTCGGCCGACTTGGTGCTGACCAGCTACGCGCTGTTCCGCCGCGATGTCGAGGTGCTGGCCAAGCAGCGTTGGCGCACGGTCGTCCTCGACGAGGCGCAGAACATCAAAAACTTCCGCAGCAAGACCGCGCTCCTGGTCAAGGAGCTGCAGTCCGAGCAGCGCTGGGCCTTAAGCGGCACGCCGCTCGAGAACCACCTCTCCGAGCTTTGGTCCATCTTCGACTTCCTCATGCCGGGATTTTTAGGCAGCTACCCGCACTTCAAGCGTAAGTACCAGCAGCCCGTCGAAAACGAGCAAAGCGCCGAGCAGCTCGACCGCCTGCGCCGCCGCATCTTTCCCTTCATCCTGCGCCGCCTGAAGGACGAGGTCGCCAAGGAGCTGCCGCCCAAGACCGAGGTCGTGCAGTACTGCGAGATGACCGGCGACCAGCAGCGCCTCTATCACGAGATGCTCGCCTCCTGCCGGCGCCAGGTCTTTTCCGAGATCGAGCAGAAGGGCATCGAGCGCAGCCACGTGTCCATCCTCACCGCCTTGCTGCGACTGCGCCAGGTCTGCTGCCACCCCGAGCTGCTGGGCCCCAGCTTCAAGAAGCGTGAGATCGTCTCCGGCAAGATGGAAGCCTTCCAAGACCTGGTCACCGAGGTGCTCAGCGAGGGGCACCGCATCCTGGTCTTCAGCCAATTCGTCGAGATGCTGTCGCTGCTGCGGATTTGGTTGGAAGAGGAGAAGGTCGCGTACGAATACCTCGACGGCCGCACGCGGCGGCGCGAGGAAAAGATCAAGCGCTTCAACGGCGACGCCTCGATCCCGGTCTTTCTGGTCAGCCTCCGCGCCGGCGGCACGGGGCTCAACCTCACCGGCGCCGACTATGTCATTCACTACGATCCCTGGTGGAATCCCGCCGTCCAAGACCAGGCCACCGACCGGGTCCACCGCCTGGGCCAGACCAAGCACGTCTTTTCTTATAAATTAATCACCAAGGACAGCGTGGAAGAGAAAATCCTGATGCTGCAAGAGCGGAAGCGCTCGCTGGCCAAGGGCCTGCTGGGCGCGGATTCGGCCTTGGGTAAAAAACTCAAGATCGAGGACTTGGAGTACTTGTTTTCTTAAATCCAAGGACCTTTTTAGGGGTAATCCGGAAGGCTAGTGACTCAGCGGGGCTTCGAGGTCGCTTTCCTCTTGTTTTTTCAAGAATCTAGCCCACTCCTGGCGCAGGGCGTTCATGTCCACCCTGAGGGCAGTACAAATGTTTAAGAGGTTGGTGAACCGGTCTTCGGTCAGTTGAGTATGTTTTTCGAACCGTAGCTCCCAGGCCTTCATTCGATTTTCGAACCGTTGTTCCAGGTCGTCAATGCGCAGTTCCAGTCGGTCTATGCGTAATTCCAATTTGTCGAAGCGTTTTTCCAGTTTATTAAAACGATATTCCAGCCGGTCAAAGCGTCGGTCTATTTGCTCAAAACGTCTGTTGATATCTTTAAACCCTTTTAAAACGACCTTTTGGCTCTTTTCAAAGAGCATAGTAAGATTGGCAATCTGCTTCTCGAGGGGTTTTATGTCGGCCTTTTCCATTTTGAACTCCTTAGCGGATGGCGGTTGCGATTTCAATAGGGCAATTAATATGCAATATCATTGCCACTCTATTGCGGACTAAGGCATCGCCTCCGCCTTCTTCATCTCCGCCTCTTCCAAGTCCTTCAACCTTATCCCCCAACGAAAATAATAGAACAAACCCACCAACGTGACCGGGATCACCTGGAGGAAGTGAAAGTAGAAGCCGATCCCCAAGGCCGTCGCCTTGTCCAGGCCCAGCCAGGTGTAGGCCAGGACCGCGGCAAACTCGAAGGTACCGATGCTCGAGGGCGCGCTGGGCAGGGCGATGGCGAAGTTGATGGCGATGAGCACGAAGGTGGTCTGCAATACCCCCACATGAATCCCGAAGGCCGCCTCGACGCACATGAGCATCGCAACTTGTAGTGCCCAACTAAGAAAGGCCAGCCCCAAGAGCCAGGCGAAGGAAGAGAAAGAACGCAGCGGCTGCGAGGCCTCGCCGATGTGATAGAAAAACTCGATGACCCGGTAGATCGCCGGGTGCCGTTTCTCCCACTTCACCAGGTCCGGCTTCCGCTTCCAGAGCAGGATCAGCATCACCTGCACGCCCACCAGGATCGCGCCCAGGGTGTAGGCGCCGGTCTTGATCCAGATCGGCACTTGCAAAAAGCTCGCGACGAGGAAGGAGAGCAGAATCATGGAGAAGCCGGGAAAGAAGCGTTCCAATCCGACCGTCGTCAGCACCTGGGTGTAGCGCAGATTCCACTTCTTGGCGACGAAGGAGGCGCGGAAGAATTCGCCGGCCTTCAGCGGCAGGAGGTTATTCGCCATGTAGCCGATGTGGAGCACGTCGAAGAGCGTCCAGAAGGGCAGGGCGGCCAAGGGGCGCAGCAGTCCCGACCACAGCAGGGCGCGCAGGGCCATCAAGAGGAAATTCAGCAGGACCACGCCGAGCAGCCACCAGGGCTTCGGGAGCAGGAAGGCCTTGCGCAGGTCCTGGCCGTCGAGGGAATGGAAGCAAAAGTAGATGAAGATGCCGGAGAGGGCGATGCCCAAGACGTTGAAGAGCTGCCTTTTGCGACGCGGGGACATGAAGGTCTTTTTCTGGAGGATCTTCGAATTCTTGGCAAGATTTTATTGATCTTCTTGGCCCCAGCCCTTAGTTTAGGGGCCTTGCTCCTCCGCAGATCCCTCATCTTACTCTGGCTCCTCTTTCTGGCGCCCGCCCTGGCGCAGGGGTATTCCTCCGTCACGGTTCCTATCGAAGACCCCGTCTACCGCAAGCTCGACAAGCTGGCGGCCCATGGGCTGATCCCGGATCGCCTCCTCGGACAGCGTCCTTACGTGCGCGCCGAGATCGCCCGGCAAGTCGCCGAGGCCCTGCAGAACGTCGAGTCGGTCAAAAGCGAAGGTGCCCGGGACTACGTCGACCGCCTCTTGAAAGACCTAAAGCGGGACTACCGCGAAGAGCTCGTCCAAAACGGCGCCTTCGAGGGCCGCGTCCCGGCAATCCAAGGCCGGCCGCTCGAGGAAGGGCGCATGGACTTCCTCTACCTCGACCAAGCTCCGCAGTTCTACGTCCCCGACAACGGCTTCGGCGGCGTCCGCGCCGTCAGCCGCCCCCTCGTCGAGAAGCGGGCCGGCCGTCACTACCAAAGCGGGATCAACCTCGCCTTCGAGACCAGCCATTGGATGCGCCTCGGCAAGTATTTCTCGGCGCAGGCCGAGCCGCGCTTCCAGATCCAAGGGGTAAAGGGCAATGCCGACGCCGAGACCAAGGTCTTCGCGCAGCGCCTCAACGGCCGCTTCACCTGGAACAAGCTCGACGTCCAGATCGGCCGCGATTCCCTCAATTGGGGCCCCTCCGCGCTGGGTGGCCTGGTCTTTTCCAACAACGCCAGGCCCCTCGACTTCATCAAGCTCTCCTCCGTGATGCCCTTCCGCTATCCCTTCCTGTTCAAGAAATTTGGCATCAACCAATGGAGCCTGGTCGTTGCCAATCTGGGGCCCGAGCAGCGTTTTCCCGATTCCTGGATGGTTTCCTATAAAAATTCCAACCGGGGCAGTCGTTATTTCGAGCTCGGTTTCAGCCAGACCTTGATCCTGGGCGGGGATGGGGCGCCGCATTTAAGCTTCGGCGACAGCGTCGCGGAATTCTTCGGCGCCGGGGTCGACGACGGCAAGCGGGCCACCAACCGCAATTTCGATTTCGAGCTGATCGGGACCATCCCGCAGGCGCGCGGGATGAATATCTACGCCGAGCTGCACTTTGAAGACTTCGACAGCAACCTCTCGGTATTGTTCGACGAGGACTTGTCCTTTTTGGGCGGCGTTTATCTGCCGCGCCTCAACGACAGCGGCACCCTCGATCTGAGGTTGGAGTACGCGCGGCTCTCCCCCCGTTACGCTCGCCACGAGACCTTCAGCGACGGCGTCAGCGAAAACCGCTTCTTGATCGGAGATCCCCTGGGGCCGGATGCCTACGCGATCTCCGCCGAGGTGAATTACGATCTGAGCGAGGACACCCTGCTCAGCGGAGGGTTTCGTTTCGCCCGGCGCAACGGCGACATCTACACCGTGACCCGAGACGGCGACGGCGTGACCGACTCGGCCGCATCCTTCGACCGCGCCGAGGAGACGCGGTTTCGCACCACGGCGGGGGTGCGGCACCGCTTCAACGACCGCCTCACGGCCCGCTTGGGGCTGGGCGTCGAGCGCGTGCAAAATGCCAACTTCATTCCCGGAAACGGGCGGACCGAATGGCTGGGCGAGGCGGGACTCACCTATTATTTTTGGCCGTCGCTGGAAGTCGGGCGCAGCCCTTGACCGCCTCGGGCGCTTCGCCTCGGCGCAAGGTCCGGCCCAGCCTCCAAGTCTTCCAAAAGGCCTCCCAGATCAAATTCCCCGACATCTTCGAGACCCCCCTCCGGCGTTCGGTGAAGGTGAACGGAACCTCCGCGCAGGAGAAGCCCGCGGCCAAGGCCCGCGCGGTGCACTCGATCTGAAAGCAATAGCCCAGGGAATCGACCGGCGCCGCGAGCAGAAATTCCAAAACCTCGCGACGAAAGGCCTTGAGGCCGCTGGTGAGGTCGCGCACCGGCAATCGCAGCGCCCGGCGGGCATAGGCGTTGGCGCCGCGGCTCAGGCCGCGACGAAACCAGCCCCAGTCGCGGATGCCCCCTTCGGGGACGTAGCGCGAGCCGAGCGCGAGATCGAAGCCCTCCAAGGCGCCGAGCAGCTTGGGCAGCAGGGCGGGGGGATGCGAAAAGTCCGCGTCCATCTGCAGGACGGCGTCGGCGGGGCCCTGCAGGGCCCGGGCGAAGGCGGCGAGATAGGCCCTGCCCAGGCCCTCCTTCGCGGGACGGTGCAGCGCCTCGACGCGGCCCGGATGCGCCGCGGCCAAGGTCTCCGCGATGGCGCCGGTGCCGTCCGGCGAGGCGTCGTCCACGATCAAAAGGCGAAAGGCGGGCTGAAGCCCCAGTATCTCCTCGGCCAGGGGGCGCAGGTTCTCGGCCTCGTTGTAGGTGGGCAGGAGGACCAGGGGGTGTCGGAAGGCCATGTCTCGGTCTTTCTTTACTTTTTCGGCCTCGGCCTTTAACCTGACCGGGCCATGGCGAGTTTGTCCCCACGCGAAGAATTGATCAAGATCCAAAAGCAGATTTTTCGCAAAAACCAGAAGATCATCGAGGAATCGATCCTGGTCAGCGAGCAGGGCTTCGCCAAGTACGAGCAGAACTACCTGAAGCGGGTCCAGACCTTCCGCTCGGTCGCCGACGCCGAGGAGCTAAAAAAGTCCCTGGCCCGCGCCGACTGGATCTACCTGGGCGACTACCACACCAACCGCCAGTCCCAGCGCGCCCTGCTGCGCCTGCTCAAGATGATGATCGGGCAGACCGACCGCTTCGTCATCTGCCTCGAATTTCTGCAGAAGCGCCACCAGCCCCATGCCGACCGCTTCCTCCAGGGCAAGATGTCGGTGACGACCTTTCTCAAGCGCATCAACCTACGCAAGCATTTCTACTTCGACCTCTGGGAGAACTTCGAGCCGATCTTCGACTTTGCCAAATACTACCAGCTCGACGTCTACGGCATCGAGTCCGCGCCCTTCGGCGCGGGGCTGAAAAAACGCGACGAGGCGATGGCCAAGACCCTGGCCGAGATCCACGCCCTTAGGCCCGACTACAAGAAGATCGTCTTCGTGGGCGACCTGCACATCGCGCCCGACAACCTGCCCAAGCAGGTGGCCAAGGCGATCGCCGACGGCTACGATCCCGGCCGCGAGCTCTTCCTCTACCAAAACTCCGAGAAGATCTACTGGCGGCTGGCCGAGGCCCAGCTGGAGGACAAGGTCGAGGTCGTCCGCCTCGACGACAAGAGCTTTTGCCTGATCAACACCCCGCCCATCGTCTGGCAGCAGTCCTACCTCAATTGGCTGGAGAACGAAGAGGGCGAGATCGACTACCAAGACCCGAAGCACAGCTTCCTCGACCTGGCCGAGCGCATCGCAAGGTTCCTCGGCATCCGCCTGCCCAAGAGCAAGGACGAGGTCGAGGTCTTCACCTGCGGGGATTTGAGCTTCCTCGAGCGCCTCGACGAAGACCCCGACTTCAGCGCGCGCGAGCGCCGTATGATCCAAAAGCAGGTCGAGCTCTCCGAGAGCTATTACATCCCGAAGCACAAGTGGGTCTACCTGGCCAACGTCTCGCTCAACCACGCGGCGGAGGAGGCGACGCACTTCATCCGGCACCTGGTCGCGGGCGACGAATTTCCGCGCAGCCACGAGGACGCCTTCTACGCCAACGTCCTGCACGAGGCGATCGGCTTCTTCGGCTCCAAGATCATCAACCAGAAGCGGAAGTGCATGCGCGTCGAGGATTTCCAGAGCTTGATCGAGTATTTCAAGAAGAATCGCGTGCCGCGCGACCGCGGCTTCGAGCTGGAGGTGGCCCACATGGTCATCGAGGTGAAAAAGCACGAGAAGCGCGGCCTGCCCGTCGCCAACGCCGGCTCGATCTACCGCCGGCACGAGCTCTTCTTCGGCGTGACCCACGCCTTGGGCTACATGATGGGGGAGATCCTCTACCACGCGATGCTGCAGGGAAAATTCAGCAAGCGCGAGATCGGCAAGCTGTTCCGCGACCCCTTCCGCGAGGAGGGGGCGCCTTACAAAACCTACGCCAAGCTGCTCAAGAAATTCGGCAAGGTGCCCTTGCCACAACGCATTTAAAACCTCTAAAAAAAACGCGCCGGTGCGCCCAAGGCCGGTGAGCGAAGCGCTCGAGTATCGGCGTCCGGCCCTTAAGCCGCCTCCGGGACCCCTTGCCAATCCTTCGCGCGGAGCCCCCAGCGAAAATAGAAGAAGAGCCCCAGCGCGGTCACCGGCAGGATCTGCAGAACATGAAAATACACGGCGATGCCCAAGGCGGTGGCCTTGTCGAGGCCGAGTCCGGTGTAGGCCAGGACCGTGGCGATCTCGAAGGCCCCGAGGTTGCCGGGGGCGCTGGGCAGGGCGATGGCGAGGTTGATCGCGACCAGCACCAGCACGGGGGCCGCCCAGCTCAGCTCCAATCCGTAGGCCAGCTCCAAAACCTTCAGCATCGCGATCTCCGAGATCCAGACCAGCATCGACAACAGGACCAGCCACAAGAAAGTCCGCCAGGATCTCAGCGCCTGCGAGCCCTCGCCGATGTGGGCGAGGGCCTGGAAGATCCGGTAGAGCCAGGGATGCCGGGTCCGCCACTTTTCGAGGTCGGGATGGCGCTGCCAGAGCAGGAAGAGCCCGGCCTGCACCGCGACCAAGACGAGGGTCATGACGAGGGCCCCGGTCTTGATCCAGGCGGGGAGGGGAAAGACCAGCGCCAGGCCGAGGGCCAGCAGCACCAGGCTGAAGCCCGCGAGGTAACGCTCCAATCCGATCGAGGTGAGCGCCTGGGTGTAGGGCACGGCGTAGCGCTTCTTGACCACGCCCGCCTTGAGGAATTCCCCGGCCTTCAGCGGCAGGAGGACGTTGGCCATGCAGCCGACGTGCTGGGCCTCGAAGAGAAAGGCGAAGGGGATGCGGGCGGTGGGCCTAAGCAGGATCTGCCAGACCCAGGTCTTGAAACCCAGGACCGCCAGATTGCCCAGGGCGGCGACGACCAGCAGCCAAGGCTGGGGGATGGCAAAGGCGCTGCGCAGCTCCGCCCAGGAGAGGGCGTGGAAGCAATAATAGAGGAAGAGGCCGGAGAGCAGGAGGCCGGAGATGCGTAACCAGGGAAGCTGTCGAAGGGATTTCATTAAAAATTAAATAGATACAATAAGTTGTGAAACCCAACGGCCTTGGGCCCCGTTAGAGAGCCATGCCCAGGGCTTTGTCGCCCACCCTTATACCCAGGTCAAGCCCGCTTGTTTATTCGCGGGGAATCGACTAGGAGACGGCCAACCTTATGAACGGCATCGGAAAATTTCTGTACCAAATTAAACAGGGCTTTCTCTTCGCCCTCGTCCTCTCGGCCCTCTGCGCCATCGGCATCCAAAACCGCCTCTGGAAGGTGAAATGAAGAAGATCGGCATCGTCAGCGAGTATTTCTACCCCCACCTGGGCGGGATCACCGAGCACGTCTACTTTTACTCCAAGGAATTGGTGAAGCGCGGCTACGAGGTCGTCCTGCTCACCGGCTACGAGGGCGAGACGACCGATGTGCCTATTCCCGAGGGCCTGCGCATCGTCCGCCTGGGCAAGAGCGTGCCTTTCTACATGAACAACTCCTTCGCGAAGGTGACTCTAGGCTGGAACCTCGGGAAGAAGGTCCGCCGGGTGCTTGAGGAAGAGAAGTTCGACCTCTTGCACATCCACTCGCCGCTCTTCATGACGCTCCCGCTTTTGTTCTTGAAGTATTCCGACACGGTGACGGTTGGAACGCTGCATACCTATTTCGACTCCGTCGGGCCGCGCTTTTTTTTCCGCGCCTTCCAGAAGTTCATCCAGCGATTCTTCGACAAGATGGACGGGGTGATCGCTGTCTCCGAGGCCTGCAAAAAGGCCCTGGAGCCCTATCTGAAGGGCGATTTCGCCTACATCCCCAACGGCGTCGACACCGAGTGGTTCGCCAACCCGAAGGGCAAGATCGAGAAGTTCGACGACGAGACGCCGAAGGTAATGTTTCTCGGCCGCATGGACCCGCGCAATGGGCTCGAGTCGCTGCTCGACGCCTTTCCCGCGGTGGTCGAGCGCCTACCCGCAGCCAAGCTGATCGTCGTCGGCGACGGCCCGATGCTGCCGCTCTACCAAGAGAAGGCCGGCGCCCTGAACGGCCGTAACGTCTTCTTCGAGGGCCAGATCAACGGCAACCGGCCCGAGTACTTCGCCTCCTGCGACGTCTTCTGTTACCCCGCCAAGATCGCCGCCTTCAGCGTGACCCTGCTCGAGGCGATGGCCGCGGGCAAGCCGGTGGTGGGCACCGACAACCTGGGCTTCCGGCAGGCGATCGAAAATGGCAAGAACGGCCTGCTGGTCCCCCCCGAAGACAGCGGACAATTGGCCAAGGCCTTGCTTCAATTATTGGAAGACCGCGAGGGCGCCGCCCGGATCGCCAAGAACGGGCAGGAATGGGTGCAGGGGATTTCCTGGTCGCGGGTCACGGACCGGATCTTGGATTTTTACGACCAGGTCTATCGCCGCGAGCGGGGCATAGCCTGGAAATAACGAGAAATATCATGAAAATCCGGAGCTTTGCCTTGAAGGGCGGCTCTGGCCCATGCTACCCCTAGACCTTCATGAAGCGCGCTTTCCCCAAACTCTACCAACTGGGCTTAGCCTATCCCAAAACGGTGCTGCTGGTCGCGGCGCTGCTCTCCGCGCTCTCGCTTTATTTCGTCCAAAAGCTCGCCTTCAACAGCGACTTCGCCTCGCTGCTGCCACAAGAGACCGAGAGCGTCCGCAACCTGCGCAAGTTCGAGCGGCATTTCGGCAACGTCGGCTACGTCGTCTTGACCGTCGAGTCCAAGGACCCGGAAGCGGCCGAGGTCTTCGCGGACCGCCTGGCCGAGGCCCTGCCCCGGCTTCCCGAGGTGAAATACGTCGACTACAAGCAGCCGGTGGAGTTCTTCAAGAAGCGCCTCTGGTATTACCTCGAGACGAAAGACTTAACCGAGATCGAGCGCCGCATCGAGCGCTCGCTCGCGCTGCAGGAGAAGGGCGTCAGCCCGGTTTTCAACGACCTGATGGACTTCGCCGACGAGGAAAACCGCCCCGACCTCACCTTCACCGACATCCGGAAGAAATACGAGGACAAGCTGGACGGCGAGGTGCAGAAGTTCAGCTCCGGCTCCATCGAGGATCCCTTTCAAATCGTCTGGGTCAAGCCCAAGCGGCCCTCCAGCGACCTCGACTACAACCGCCGGTTGATCGCCGACATCCGCGGCCTCGTCGACAACCTGAAGCGCGAGACGGGCCTGGCCTCGGTCACGGTCGGTTATACGGGGGAATATAAAAACAGCATCGAGCAGGTCGACCACGCGAAGGGCGAGATCTCCTGGATTTCCGCCCTGGTGACCTTCCTCCTGCTCTTAGTCGTCGTGTTGTACTTCCGCAGGCTTAGCGCCGCGCTGCTGATCGGGTTTCCGCTGCTGCTCAGCGTCCTGTGGACGATGGCCATCCTGTATTTCTCGCTCGGCCACCTCAACATGATGACGGGCTTCGGCGCCGCGATCCTCACGGGCCTCGGCAGCGACTACGGCATCTTTCTGCTGACGCGCTACTACCAAGAGCGGGCCGCGGAGCGGGACTTTTCCGAATCCTGCCGCCTGGCCTTCGGCAACACGGGCCGCGCGACCTTCGGATCGATGGTGACGACCGTGGCCGCCTTCGCCGCGCTGCTCTTTTCCAACTTCCAGGTCTTCGTCGAGCTGGGCATCCTGGGCGCCGTGGGACTGGTGATGAATTATGTCGCGATGATGCTCATCGTCCCCAGCCTGCTGAAGTTGGCGCATGACTGGCAGGGCCATCGCTGGTTCCAGTGGTTCCACGGCCTCGACCGCCTGCCCAATTTCAACCCCTTCGGCCGTGGCGGGGCCTGGGTGCGCTGGTTTACGCCGCGCCGGGCCTGGCTAGGCACGGGCGTGGCCGCGGTGCTGGTCGCGCTCTCCGCCCTGACGCTGCCGGTCCAAAGTCGCATCTATTATGAGGACGGTCAGATGGACGTCCAGGAGCTGCCCGCCAACCAGCTCAACCAGCGCGTCAGCCAGGCGAGCTACGGCACCTTGAAGCCCGGCGTCCTGATGGTGGCCTCCGAGGCCGAAGAAGAAAAACTGTTGGAATACCTGAACGCGAAGATCGACGGCCGCCCCCCGGAGGAATTGGTCTACCATAAGGCCCTGGGCCTCGCGAGCTTTGTCCCCTCCGACCAGGAGGGCAAGCGCGAGCGGCTGGCGCGGATTCGCGACAAGCTGGCGCTGGCGAAGCTGGTGAACAAGGACAAGAAGGCCCAGACCCTGGAGAGCCTCTCCGACAGCCTGGCCGTCCCGCCCATCACGCGGGACGAGCTGCCCGAAGAGGTGCGGCGCGCCTTCCGCGCCCAGGACGGCGCGGCGGTGCAGACGGTCTTGGTCTACCAATCCCTGCCCCGGACTTCCTCGCAGAACATCGGGCGCTACTTCGAAGGCATCGATCAGGCCCGTCGCGAGAGCGGCATCGCCTTCGAGCCGGTCGACGCCGTCTTCGTCCAATGGGACTTGATCAAGCTGATCGAGCGCGAGGCGCCCCGCGGCATGGGGCTGATCCTGCTCTTCTTCGCCGGCTTTCTCTTCGTGACGCTCAAGCCCGCCAAGCGGGCCCTGACCGTTTTTTTGAATTTACTCGGCAGCCTGGTCCTGCTTTCCGGGGCGATGTGGCTCTGCGACGTCCGGCTCAACGTGATGAACATCGCCATCATCCCGATCGTGCTCGGCACCGGCATCGACTGCTTCATCCACTACAGCCACCGCTTCGACGAGGAGCGCGACCTCTCCGAGATCGTCCGCCGCGACGTGCCGGCGATCTTCGTCTCCAGCCTGACCAGCCTGATCGGCTTCGGCGGCCTGGCCTTGTCTTCCAGCGCGGGACTGCGTTCGATCGGTTGGATCTCGATCCTGGGCCTGAGCATCGTGGCCCTCGTCTGCGTGTGGGTGTTCCCGCGCCTCCTCCTTCTCGAAGGAGCCCCGGGGACCGAGCCCGATTCGGTGAAGGGCGGGGCCCTCTCCGCCCAAGTATTTGATTGACGCCTCCTTAGGCCCCGGCTA
This sequence comes from Deltaproteobacteria bacterium PRO3, assembly GCA_030263375.1. Classification (NCBI taxonomy): domain Bacteria; class Deltaproteobacteria; species Deltaproteobacteria bacterium PRO3. Next base: position 7,119 of record SZOV01000001.1, on the reverse strand, counting down.
GTCCCAGTCCCTATGCGTTTTTCGCGAATTCGCCGGTATTTCCTCGTGTTTTTCTTCGTGTTGGGCGCCGCATCGAGCTTTCCGCCGGCGCCGGTTTTCGGCCAGGCCTCGGTCAACGTGCCGGTCACCGATCCCGTCTACCGCGACATCGACAAATTGGTCGCGCACGGCCTGGTCGACAAGATCATCATGGGCCAGCGTCCCTTCTCGCGGCGCGAGATCGCTCGTATCGTGAAGGAGGCGATGGTCCACCTGCCGCGCCTGCAAGGCCCCCTCGAGGACCCGCAGGTCCCCGAATCGCGCAAGGAGAAGCTGCGTGCGCGTCTCGACTACCTCAAGCCGATCTTCGAGCGCCTGAAGCGTGATTACCACGAAGAACTGGTGCAGAACGGCGCCCTCGAGGGCGAGACCAAGTGGTATTCCGTGCACCTGCTCGAGAAGGTCGAGGCCGACCTCGGCGTTGCCTCCAGCCCCGCCGAGCCCCTGCCGGTGAGCAACGGCCTCGGCTCGATCGACGCCGTCATCAATCCCTTGCTCGACTACCGCCAGGGCCGGCACCTCGTCGACGGCGCCAACCTGGGCCTCGAGACGACGACCTGGCTGAGGGCCTCGGATTACTTCGCCATGCTGGTGAGGCCCCGCTTTCAGTTGGGCCTCGGCCGCAATGCCACGCCCGACCAAAACCGCGCCGACGTCCTCAATCTCTACGGGAAATTTTGGGTGAAAAACCTCGAGATCCAAATTGGTCGCGACAACCTGATGTGGGGACAGGGTATTGAGGCCGGCCAGCTGCTCTCGACCAACCCGCGCGGGTTGGATATGGCGAAGATCAGCAACGATTCGCCCTTCTTTCTGCCTTGGGTCTTCAAATACCTCGGGGCGAACAAGATCAGCTTTTTCTACGCGGACCTCGGCCCCGAGCAGAACTTTCCGAACGCCTATCTGGTCGGTTACAAGTGGAGCCTACAGCCCTTGAATTTTTTCGAGATCGGCGCCGCGTTGTTGACCCAATCGGGCGGCGACGGCTCGCCGCCGGCCTCTTTCTTCGACCGGGTGCGGGACGTCTTTCCGGTCGACCAAGCGGGCGGGGTCAATCAGGTCGAGATCGGTAACCATATCGGCGGGGTGGACTTCCGCTTCCGAATCCCCCCGGCGCGCGGGCTCGAGCTCTATGTCGAGGCCAACTTCGACGACAACCATAATCCTTTCAGCAAGCCCAAGAAGGCCTTCGTCGACGACGCCGCCTACGTGGCGGGTTTCTACCTGCCGCGCGTCGACGAAGCGGGCGCGATCGACCTGCGGATGGAATACCGCCGCACCGGCCTGCGCTTCTACGAGCACGCCCAATTCGTCTCCGGTTGGACGCTCAATCAATTCCTGATGGGCGACAACCTGGGGCCGAACGCCTGGGGGCTCTATGGCACGGTGAATTGGGACGTCGATCCAAGCAACCTCTTGAGCTTCCACGGGGCCTTTGAGTCGCGCAGCAGCGATCTCTGGACCGTCGTCGATCCCGCCGGGGAGTTCATCTTCACCAAGGTGGCGGACGGCCCCGAGGAGCGGCGGCTGCGCGGCCGGGTGGAGTGGCTGCACCGTGTCCAGGGTTTTCCCCTCCAGGTCCGGGCGCAACTGGCCTACGAGCGGGCGCAGAACTTCAACTTCGTCGCCGGCAACGACCGCAATAATTTCCTGGGCGAGGTCGGGCTGCGCTTCGAGTTCGACCGGTGGACGCGGTTTCCGCGATAGCTTTCTTTTTAGGGAAGGGCCTGCAGGTATTGCGGGGCATCGCCCAGGCGCAGTTGCAGCCCCTTGGGGCCCGCCGTGAGTAGCTTGACGACCTTCCCGTCATGGCTCACCGAATGGAAGCGCCCCGTCAGGCCCGGCAAGATCACCGTCGCCGGCTTCGGTGAACTGCGCCAGGCCGCCCAGCGGGGCTTTCCCTCCCGCGAAAATTCCAGCACGTAATTCTTGGCGTCGCCGACGCGCAGGCGCCGCTCGAAACGATGGCCGGCCAAGGCCTCCGTCAGGGTCTTGGCCGCGTGGAAGGCAGGTTTGGGATTCAGGTCGGTCCCCACGATCCCGAAGTTGTGCTCGTTGTTCTTGGGATCGCTGCCGTCGTTTTTCCAATCGTACCAGATCGACAGCGGGACGCCGGAGGCGAGGTTGAAGAGCCACATGCGGGCGAGGAATTTCCCCTGCAGCTCCGCGTCGAGGCCGAACTGCACCGAGGAGTAACCCCATTCGCTGGAGAGAATGGGAAAATCGCCATCCGCGCCTTGGCGGCGCAGCAAGGCCCGGAGCCGGTCGTAGGAGACGCCCGCCGTCTCCGGCGGGAGCCACATGCGGTAGGGATGGACCGAGATCGCCGCCCAGTGCTCCAGCAATCCCGCCTTGAAGCAGGTCTTGAGGAAGCCCAAGTCGATGCGCGAGGTGGCCGGCCCGATCAAGGCCTCGTCCAAGCCCGCCTCGCGGAAGGCCCGCGCCACCGCCAGGGCGAGCGCGGCGTAGTCCTTCGCGTTAGGCTTGGGGCGCCAAAACATCTTCTGGTTGGGCTCGTTCCAGACCTCCCAGAGGTAACCCTTCTTCGCATAGCGGCGCGCGGCCTCGGTGGCCCAGCGGGCGAAGGCCTGGCGCGTCGCCTCGTCGCGCGGGGCCAGGCCGCCGTCGTAGAGCGGGTGGCCGTAGTCGAGGATGAACAGGGCCTTCAGCCCGTGCTCGTCCAAGGCTTGAACCAGGCGGTCGTAAGCGCTGAAGTCGTAGACGCCTTTTTCTCTCTCCGTGGTGTCCCAATGCAAGTCCATCCGCACCCAGCGCGCGCCGGACTCGGCGATCTTCTTCATCTCGCCGGGTTGGGGATCGGTGAAGTGGATGTTGACTCCGAAACCCTCGGGGACGACGGGAGGAGGGATGCTGGGGTGCGGGGCGCGGGCCTGGGCGGAGGCGGAGGCCAGCAGGGCCACTAAAGAAAGCAAGGCCGTGGCGAGGAAACGTAAGGGCCGTTCGCGAACGACCCCTACAATCTCGGCAAAGACACCAAGGCCTCGCATAAGCCACCGCGGGATTTATTCGTAATAATCCAGACCCAGGTGCGTGATCTGCTCTTCGCCCATCAGGTAGCGCAGGGTGTTCTTCAGCTTCATCTCTTGGATGAAGAGGTTGTGCTCGGGATAGAGCCCCGGCGCGGTCATCGGCGACTTGTAGTAGAAGGAGAGCCACTCCTGGATGCCCTTCATGCCGGCGCGCTTGGCCAGGTCCATGAAGAGGACGAGGTCGAGCACCAGCGGGGCGGCCAGGATGCTGTCACGGCAGAGAAAATCGATCTTCAGCTGCATGTCGTAGCCGCACCAGCCGACCAGGTCGATGTTGTCCCAGCCCTCTTTGTTGTCGCCGCGGGGCGGGTAATAGTGGATGCGGACCTTGTGGTAGAAGTTGCCGTAGAGGTCCGGGTAGAGCTCGGGTTGCAGGATGGTGTCGAGGACGCCCAGCTTGCTCTCTTCCTTCGTCTTGAAGGAATCGGGATCGTCCAAGACCTCGCCGTCGCGGTTGCCGAGGATGTTGCTGGAGAACCAGCCGGAGAGGCCCAGGTAGCGGGCCTTGAGGCCGGGGGCGAGGATGGTCTTCATGAGGGTCTGGCCCGTCTTGAAGTCCTTGCCGGAGACCGGCGCCTTGGTCTCCTGCGCCAGCTCGAGCAGGGCCGGGGTGTCGGTCGTCAGGTTGGGCGCGCCGTTGGCGAAGGGGATGCCCAGCTTAAGGGCCGCGTAGGCGTAGATCATGCTGGGGGAGATCGTCTTGTCGTCCTTGTCGAGGGCGGCCTCGAAGGCCTTCAGGCTGGCGTGCGCGGGGCCGGGCTGGATGAAGACCTCGGTGGAGCCGCACCAGATCACTACGACGCGCTTGGCGCCGCTCTGCTTCTTGAAGTTTTCGATGTCCTGGATGACTTGGTCGGCCAGCTCGCGGCGGGTGCCCTTCTTGACGTGCTTGCCTTCCAGCTTCTTCACGAAATTTTGGTCGAAGGCCCCGGCGAAGGGTTTCAGCTGTTGCAGGGGTTCTTTGACGGCGTCGAGGTCGCTCTGCTTGAGGACGCCGGCCTTGGTCGCCGCCTCGTAGGCGTTGTCGGGGAAGATGTCCCAGGCCCCGAAGACCAGGTCCTCGAGCTTGGTGATGGGGACGAAGTCTTTGACGAGGGGATTCTTTTTGTCTGTACGTTTTCCGAGACGGATGTGGCCCAGCTGGGTGAGGGAACCGATGGGTTTGGCGAGGCCGCGCTTGATCAGCTCGACGCCGGCGACAAAGGTGGTGCTGACGGCGCCCAGGCCGACGAGCAAGATGCCCAATTTTCCCTGTGCGGCTTCAATGGGAGTTCCCTTTTCGATCATATATACCTTTCTCGTTGAAAGCTGGAATGTGACTGGAGGTGCGCCTATAGCATTGCGATTCCGGCCTTGTAAACGCCGATTTTCGGGCCGGCCGGGGAAAAACCGAGGGATTGTTTCGAGATTTTTGAAGGCGTTATTTCGTACAGAATCAATGGCATAAAATTGCGGAATTATTAGAAAATTCTTAGCAACAAATGCGCGGCGGCACCGACACACTCTCGTTCCCGAAATACTTATTCTATGAAAGTCAGCAAAGTGAGCACTCGCCCCGTTTTCGCACCCGAGGAAGCTCCGCAAGGAGATTTTCCCAAGCCCGAGTCCGCGCTCCAAGAGTCGGCCTTTTTCGCCGCCCAAGTGCGGGGGATCGGTCCCCTCAAATTGAACACCGCCAAGGCCAAGCTGAAGCTCCGCAAAAAGGTCGAGGCCAGCCTGACCGAAGTCTTCAAGGTGCCCGCCTTGATCGACGGACTCACCGACTACCTCGCCGAGGTGGTGAACGAAGACTCGCAGCGCGCGAGGCTTTTGGGCATTTAAACTGGCTGCGCCTCCTCCGAGCGATAGGCCATCGCCTCGCTCAGATGCTCGGCCGCGATCCGTTCCGCTCCCGCCAGATCCGCGATCGTCCTCGCCACCTTCAAGACCCGATGATAGGCCCGCGCCGACCAACCCCATTTTTCCACCGCCGTTTTCAACAATTCCTCCGAGGCCGCGTCCAGGCGTCCATGCCTCCGCAGCTCCGCCGGTCCCATCTGCGAGTTGAAGGACAGGCCCTCTCCCGACAGGCGGCGGCTTTGCCGTTCCTGGGCCCGGGCGACGCGCTCGCGGACCTCGCGGCTGCTTTCGCCCCGCGCGTTCGCCTTCAAGGCCGCAAAATCGAGGGCGGGGACGGTCAGGCGCAGGTCGAAACGGTCCAGCAGCGGGCCGCTGACCTTGCTTTGGTAGCGCTGCACCGAGGCCGGCGGGCAGACGCAGGGGACGCGGGCGTTGCCGAGATGGCCGCAGGGGCAGGGGTTCATTGCGGCGGCCAGCAGGAAGCGCGCCGGATAGCTCAGGCTGTGCCGGGCCCGGGCGATGGTCACCCCGTGGCTCTCCAAGGGCTGGCGCAGGGCCTCTAGGACGTGGCGCTTGAATTCGCCGATCTCGTCCAGAAACAGGACCCCGTTATGGGCGAGGCTCGCCTCGCCGGGCCTCGGGACGCCGCCGCCCCCGATCAGGCCGGCTTCCGAGATCGTATGGTGCGGGGCGCGAAAGGGCCGCTCGGTGAGCAGGCCCGTCTCGGGCGGGAGCCTGCCGACCAAGCTGTAGATTTTCGTCGTGGTCAGGCTCTCCTCGCGACTCATCGGCGGCAGGATCGAGGGGAGGCAGCTGGCCAGGAGCGTCTTGCCGGTGCCGGGCGGGCCCACCATCATCAGGTTGTGGAAGCCGGCGGCGGCGACCTCGAGGGCGCGCTTGGCGTGGCCCTGGCCTTGGACTTCGGCGAGGTCCGGCAGGTGGGGCGCTTTGGGAGGGCGGGGCGGTGGGAGCTCCGTCGCCAGGGGAAGGGGACCGCGGCCCTTCAGGAACTCCACGACCTCGGGCAGGCTGCGGGCGCCCAAGGCCGTGACCTCCGGGATGAGGCCGGCCTCGTGGAGATTCTCGAGGGGCAGGATCAGGCCGCGCCAGCCCTTTTCTTTGGCCAAGGCTGCGGCGGAGAGGGCGCCGCGGATCGGCCGGAGGCCCCCGTCCAGCGAGAGCTCGCCCAGGAAGCCGTAGCCTTGGAGCGACTCGACCGGAAGCAATTCGGCCGCGGCCAAGAGGCCGATCGCGATCGGCAGGTCGAAGGCCGTGCCGCTCTTCTTGACGTCGGCGGGGGCCAGGTTGAGGGTGATGCGCCGGAAGGGAAATTGATAGCCGCAGTTATGAATCGACGAAATGACCCGGTCCTTCGACTCGCGGACCGCGCTCTCCGCCAGGCCGACCGTCGACCAGCCGGGCAGGCCGCGGGTGATATCGACCTCGACGTGGATCGGGGTGGCGTCGATGCCTTGGAGGCCGGCGGAGAGTAGGGTGGCGATGGGCATGCAAGGCTCTGGTCTGCAAAATCCGTGCTCCGTTGATCTGTGCTCGTCGCCACCCACCGGCCGGGAGGGGATGTGGTTCTTCAGACCTACGGCCCGGTCGGGCTACTCGCACTAAAAAGGCCTGTTCGCACATCCAGTTAGAGTCTTCCTTCGTCAGCCTCTAACTGGAGTGCTCTCTAGGCCTTTTTAGCGCTCCTACGCCCTCCCTCCTGCCTGACGGTCTGAAGAACCACATCCCCTCCCGGCCTAGGAGTCGAAATCGAGGATTAGTTTTCTAAGCCCACAAAATCGGATTTCAGCCCGAAAAAAAACGGAAGAGGACAACAATATGGGACGAAATGGATCTTTAGAATTTGAATAGTGTTCGATTTTTGGACGCTGGCCCACGGATATCGACTGAAATTCAATTCATTTTATGCCGACCTAAATATGAAAAGGCCGGTCGATTTTGCCAAGTCTGTGAGGGTTGAAGATTCTCACCCCTCCGCAGATTGGGGGGCGGTAGTGTTTTACTGAGGAACTCGATTGGGTTTCTTCTTTAAAACTATATCGGAGGCCGTGAGGCGATACCCTCTCCCAGACCGTCAGGCAGGAGGGAGGGCGTAGGAGCGGAAAAAAAGCTGAGAGAGCACAAAATTTAGGGGCTGACGAAGGAAGACCCTAAATTTTCGTGCGAACCAGCT